>JBDIAM010000016.1:0-25179 GCA_039812445.1 Piscicoccus intestinalis
CGAGGGCTAGGGCTGTAGTCGGAGCCCTCGACCGAAAGGGCAGCCTTCGGCAGAGTGTGGGTGGAGCCTTCGGGCGAGTGTGGGTCCGGAGCCTTCGGCAGAGGCAGGGCGGCCTGCGGCGGAGAATGGGGGCGTGATGGGTTGGGCGCGGGCGATGTGGGCGGCGGTGTGCGTGGCGTACGCCGGGGTGCTCCTCTGGTCGGCGGGGCGGCTCCCGGAGCGGGTGGCCTCCCACTTCGACGCGGGCGGCGCGGCCGACGGCTGGTCGAGCCGCAGCGAACACCTCCTGTTCACCGGCCTGCTCGGAGTCGGAATGCTCGCCGGTCTGCCGCTGCTGGCGGCCGTGCTGAGCCGCGGCAGCGGCACGTTCATCAACGTGCCGCACAAGGACTACTGGCTCGACGACGCGCACCCGAACCGGCGCCGCGAGTTCCGCCGCCGATTCACCGACGACATGCTCACCGTCGCCGCGCTCACCGGCGGCCTGCTCACGTGGATGCAGGTCGAGACCGTGCTCGCCAACGAGACCGATCCGCCGCGGATGGGCGCCTCCATGTGGGTAGCCGTGGTCGCCTTCATGGTGCTCATGCTCGGCTGGACGGCCTGGCTGCTCACGTCGCGCTACCGCCCGCCAGCCGAGGAACCCGGCTCAGGAGACGGGCCGATCCTGCCGACGCGGTGAGTCGACCCGTCGCGCCCGACCGAGCGGTTGCGGACTCAGCCCGTCCGCAGAGGCCCGTACGGTCGCGGGCATGAGCGACCGCTCCATCCGAATCCGAGGCGCCCGCACCCACAACCTCGCGGGCCTGGACGTCGACATCCCCCGTGGCGCACTGGTGGTCGTCGTCGGAGTCTCCGGGTCGGGCAAGTCCAGCCTGGTGTTCGACACGATCGCCGCGGAGGCGGGCCACGAGCTCAACGAGACGTATCCACCGTTCGTCCGCAACCGGCTGCCGCGCTGGACGCGCCCCGACGTCGAACACATCGAGGGACTTTCGCCGGTCGTCGTCATCGATCAGCGCCGCCTCGGCGGCAACGCCCGCTCGACCGTCGGCACGATCACCGACACGTGGACCTACCTGCGGCTGCTGTACTCCCGCGTCGGCGAGCCGCACGTCGGCGACAGCAACCGGTTCTCGTTCAACGACCCCGCCGGCATGTGCCCGCGCTGCTCCGGACTCGGCGAGGTCGTCGTCTCCGCGGTCGACCGCTTTCTCGACCTCGACAAGTCGCTGGCGCAGGGCGCGATCCGGCTGCCGGGGTTCGGCGACGGTGGCTACTGGTACTCCCAGTACGCCGACATCGGCAGCTTCGACGCGAACACCCCGCTGCGCGAATGGAGTTCGACGCAACGCGAGGCGCTGCTGTACGGCAACGAGGCCGCGGCCCGGCTCGGCACCCGCCCGCCGGCCGACTACGAGGGCGTCGTCGAGCGCTTCGAACGCATCTACCTGCACACCTCCGACAACCTCTCCGACCGCAAGCGCGAGACGATCGAGCGCTTCACCGACTCCGCGACCTGCCCCGACTGCGGCGGCGACCGGCTCGCCGAAGACGCCCGTACCGCAACGCTGCTCGGCCACACGATCGGCGAGCTGGCCCGCCTGGAGGTCACCGAGCTCACCGAGATCGTGTGCAGCGTGCGCGAGCCCGCGGTGGCGCCGGTGGTCCACGCACTCACCGAACGGCTCGAGGCGATGGCGATGATCGGACTCGGTTACCTGCACCTGGGGCGAGCGACGACGACGCTGTCCGGCGGGGAGTCGCAGCGCATCAAGACCGTCAAGCATCTCGGCTCCAGCCTCATCGAGATGCTGTACGTCTTCGACGAGCCCACCGTCGGGCTGCACCCCCGTGACGTCGAGTCGATGACCCGGCTGCTGCGGGCGCTCGTCGACAAGGGCAACACGGTGCTCGTCGTCGAACACGACCCCGCGGTCATGGCGATCGCCGACCAGATCATCGAGATCGGCCCCGACGCCGGAGCCGGAGGCGGTCGCCTCGTCTTCCAGGGCCGGTGGCCGGCGCTGGCCGGCACCCCGACGGCGACGGCGCTACACCACCGCGAGCGGCTCGTCACCGAGCCGCGACCACCCCGCGGCCACGCGCGCCTTGTGTCGGCCACCCGCAACAATCTGGCCGACGTCAGCGTCGACATCCCCCTCGGGGTGCTCACCGTGCTCACCGGCGTCGCCGGCTCCGGCAAGTCGAGCCTGGCCGCCGAACTCGTCGACCAGCACGAGGCGGTCGCCATCGACCAGCGCCCGGTGGCGGCCAACCGGCGCTCCACCCCGGTGAGCTACACCGGCGTCGGCACCGCGATCCGGCGCCTGTTCGCCCGCCGCACCGGCGCACCGGTCGGCCTGTTCAGCGCCAACTCCGAGGGCGGCTGCCCCGACTGCCGCGGCCTCGGCGTCATCTACACCGACCTGGCGTTCATGGACGGCCAGGAGACCGTGTGTCAGACCTGCGCCGGCCGTCGCTTCACTCCCGAGGCGCGCCGCCACACGGTCGACGGATTGAGCATCGCCGACGTCGACGACCTCACGATCTCCGACGCCTTGCATCGTCTGCCTGAGACAAAGATCCGTGCCGGGCTGGCCCAACTGGAGCGGGTCGGCCTCGGCTACCTGCGGCTCGGGCAGGCGCTGTCGACGCTCTCCGGCGGCGAGGCCCAGCGCGTCAAGATCGCCAAGGAACTCCGCGACGCGACGACCCCGACGTTGTACGTGCTCGACGAGCCGACGACCGGCCTGCACCTGCGCGACATCGCCACCCTGCTGGGCGTGCTCGACGCGCTCCTTGACGCCGACCACACGGTCGTCGTCATCGAGCACAACCTCGACGTCATCCGCCGCGCCGACCACGTCATCGACCTCGGCCCCGGGCCCGGCCGCCACGGCGGCCGCGTCATCTACGAGGGCCCCGTCGCCGGCCTCGCGACAGCTGACACCCCGACCGGTCACGCGCTCCGGGAGCCGTGAGCCCGCCGACGCTCGTCAGGTGCGCACGTCGCGGCGCTCGAGGATCGCCGTGGTGACGATGACGATCACCACCGTGGCCAGCACCGATGAACCGACGAGCCGAGCCACGCTCACCGCGCTGAGCGAGGAGGCCGAAAAGCTCGTCCCCGCGCCGTTCGCCAGCACGGTGCCGAGCTGGGTGGCGTCGGTCGCCAGCGCGTACGGCAGCACCGTGGCGACCGGCCCCGCGATGAGGAGCAGGACGGTGCCGATGCCGCCGCCGAGCAACGCCACCGCGACCGGGGGCGCGAACGAACGGCTCAGCGCCGAGACCCCGGACTGCAACGCCGCCACCGGGGCGCACGCCACCGCCACCACGAGGCTGGCCGCCACGTAACGCCCCGGCAGTGCGCCGTCGAGACCGAACACGACCGTTCCCATGACGGCGACCGTCCCGAGCAGCACCACCTGCATCGTCGCGGCCAGCGCGCAGACCGCGGCGGCCTTGCCGATGACGATCCGCAGTGTCGAGGTCGGCCCGCCCATGAGGGCGTTCCAGTTGCCGCCACGATGCTCCGGACGCCAGACGAGCGAGGCGAGCACACCGACTCCGACCGGCAGCAGCGCCATGCCGTAGAACCCGATCGAGCGCACCCACAGCGTGTGCCAGCCCTGGTCGAACCCGGCGGCGGACCCTGCCGTGCTCCCACCTCCGGACAGCACCGCGAGCACCGGAAGCAGCACGACGACGACCCAGGCCGCGGACCGACTCAGCTTCGCGAACTCCACCCGAACGCTTTCCACTCAACCCTCCAGCCGGTCGAATCGGCGCGTGACGACACCGAACAGCACCGCGCCTGCGATCGCCAGCGCCAGCCCGCCGGCATAGGGCACGTCGAACCACACGAGATCCGTCCCGACGAAGTCGGCCGGCGTGGCCAACCCGTAGTAGCCCCACGGGATCAGGTGCGCCGCCCACGGCGGGAACACCTGCGAGAACGTCGCGATGAGGATGCCGACGACTCCCACCGCGAGGCCGACGAGTTGGTTCTCCACGCGTGCGCTCAGCACCAGGTGAAAAGCCAGGACCGCCAGGTTGATGACCACCGTCATCGCCGCGAATCCGAGCCATTGCGCGGTGGGGAACGGGGCGCTGACCCCGATGACCAGGCCGAACACCGCCAACCCCGCGGTCGCGGCGAGCGTGCCGAGGGCCACGAGAGAGCCGAGCACGCCGAACTTGGCGCGCAGCAGGCTCCCGGGCGTCACGCCTGCCGTCGAGGAGAGCAACCATCCCCCATCGGTGTGTTCGATGTCGACGACCCGGCTGGCGAGCACCGCCAGCAGCAACGGCGCGATGAGGCAGAACGCCATCGCCTCCGAGGCGAGGAGGAGCTTCCACACGTACCCGTCCGGGTCGTCGAGCGCGCCGAGCGCGGCGGACCCGAAGGTCTGGACAACGGTGACGCCCCAGACGGCCAGGGGCAACAGCAGCAGCAGCGGCCACACGCGCAGCCGGCACGTCTTGGCGATCTCGATGCCCAACGCCGCGGTCACAATCCACCCCCGGCGGTGAGATCCATGAACAGGTCTTCCAGCGATTGCTCGGTCCGGCGCACGCCGTACACCCCGGCTCCCGCGGCCACCAATCGGTCCACCAACCGACAGATGGCCATGTCGTCCAAGGCCGGAACCACGAGGCGTCCGTCGACGAACCGGGCGGCCAGCTCGTCCGGCACCGCGCCGGCCGCGCGCTCCGGCTCGAAGCACTCGATGACGACATCCGGTGTCGAGGCGGAGAACAGCTCGGCTCGGGTGCCCTGGAACAGCAGGCGGCCGCGGCCGAGGATGCCCAGCACGCTGGCGGTCCGATCGATCTCGCCCAGCTGATGACTCGACACCATGACCGTGACCCCGTCGTCGGCCAGGCGCCGCAGCAGGTCGCGCATCTCCTCGATGCCGGCCGGGTCGAGACCGTTGGTCGGTTCGTCGAGAATGAGCAGCCGCGGACGCCGGGCGAGCGCCATCGCGATGCCGAGGCGCTGCTTCATGCCCAGTGAGTACTCGCGCACGCGCTTGTCGAGCTGATCGTGCATCCGCACGGTGCGCACCGCGTCCTCGACGTTCGCCTGCGGCACATCGAGCAGTCGCTGCACGATGCGCATGTTCTCGCGCCCCGTCAGGTGCGCGTACCCCGGCGGTGACTCGATGAGCGAACCGATGTCGCGCAGAAGCCCGCGGCGGGTGTCGCGGTTCACGGGCCGCCCGAACACTCGGGCCTCGCCCGCACTGGGCGAGACGAGGGCGAGCAGCATTTTCATCGTCGTCGACTTGCCCGACCCGTTCGGCCCGAGGAAGCCGTACACGCAGCCGGCCGGGATCCGCAGGTCGAGACCGTCGACGACGGTTCGGTCGCCGTACCGCTTGGTGAGCCCGTCGGTCTCCACGAGAAAAGCCATGCCCTCAGCCTCGCCACCGGCGCGCGGCGCGTCGTCTGCCCGCAGCGGTAACCGCGCGTATGCCTCCGGCCATACGTCGGTCGCGGCCCGATGGGGTCGGATCAGGAGGGGCGGACCAGGCCCGTCTCGTACGCGAGGACGACGGCCTGCACCCGATCACGCAGGCCGAGCTTGTGCAGGATGCGCCCGACGTGCACCTTCACCGTGCCTTCGCTGATGACGAACTCGGCGGCGATCTCCGCGTTCGACAGGCCGCGCGCGATGAGCTGCAGCACCTCCCGCTCCCGGGGGGTGAGCCGCTCCAACCGGGAGTCGGTGTGGCCGGCCCGATCCGAGGACGGCCGGCCGCTGGTGACGTGCTCGATGAGCCGCCGGGTGGTGCTCGGCGCGACGACGGCGTCGCCGTCGTGTACGTGGCGGATCGCGGCCGCGAGCTCGTCGACGGGGGTGTCCTTGAGGAGGAATCCCCCGGCGCCGGCGGCCAGCGCCTCGTAGGCGTACTCGTCGAGGTCGTAGGTCGTCAGCATGAGGATCTTCGGCGCCTCCGGCCGCGCGACCAGCCGCCGGGTGGCCTCCACGCCGCTCATCCGCGGCATGCGCACGTCCATCAACACGACATCGGCGGTCACGCGCGCCAGCAGGTCGAGCGCGCTGTCGCCGTCGTCGGCCTCGCCGACGACCTCGAACTCTGGTCGGGCCTCGAGCAGCATCGCGAAGCCCGCCCGCACAAGGTCCTGGTCGTCGACCAGCACGACTCGGATACTCATCGCTCTCCTTGGCACGGAAAGGTCGCGTCGACCTCGAACCCACCCTCGCGGCGGGGCCCGACACGCAGGGTGCCCCCGTGAATGGTGACGCGTTCGCGCATGCCGACCAGCCCGACTCCGCCCTCGGTCACGGCAGGCCTGGCCGAGCCCGAACCGTCGTCGCGCACCCGGACCCGCAGCCCGGAGCCGGTGCCCGCGACCCGCACCTCGACGGCACCCACCGTGCCGGCGTGCTTGCGCACGTTGGTCAGCGCCTCCTGCACCACCCGGTACGCGGCGGTCGCGACCCCGGTGGGAACGTCGGCCGTCTCCCCGGAGACGGTGAGCCTGACCGGCAGGCCGGCCTCGCGAGCGCGGTCGACGAGGTCGCCCAGCTGGGCCAGGCCCGGAACGGGGGCGTGCGACGCCTGCCCGTCGCGCGGCCCCTCGCCCTCGTCACGCAGCCCGGTGAGCACACCACGCATCTCGCCGAGTGCGGCGCGGCCGGTGTCGCGCACCGTGCGCATGGCGGCTTTCGCGCGCTGCGGGTCGCGGTCGACGGTGGCGGCGGCTCCGTCCGCCATGACCACGACGGACCCGAGGCTGTGCGACACGATGTCGTGCAGGTCGCGGGAGATTCGGGCTCGCTCCTCGGCGACGGCGGCTCGCGCGCGAACCTCCCGCTCCCGCTCGGCCTGCCGGGCACGTTCCTGCAACCCGGCGATGTAGGCCCGGCGCGTGCGCACGAGGCTTCCCCATGTCCAGGCCCACGCGACGCAACCGACGAGGGCGGCGATGTCGGACCAGCGCAGATACAGCGCGGCCCGATTCGGCAGGATCGCCAGGAGCATCCACGCGACCACCGCCCCCGCGCCGGCCAGGGAGCGGGCGCGCTCCTGCCGGGAGGCCAGCGTGTACACCGCCAAGGCGAGCAGCACGTCCGCCGGGATCACAGGTGCCCCCAGCAGCAGATGCACCGCGGCGAGCGCGACCAACCAGATCAGCACGGTCAGCGGCCGATGCCGCCGCCAGGGCATCACCGCACCCATGGCCACGCTGACGACACCCACCGCGAACAGGCGCCATCCGTCGGCCATGACCGGCAGGATCGGGAGCCCGTACAGCACCACCACGCCCGCCACCAGCGCGTCGAGCGCCACGAGACGGCGACCCCGCGGGAGCCCTCGCGAGGTGGCGACCGACGACTCGTCCCCTTGGTGCCCTGTGCCCCTCATCGCCTCCACGCTAGCCGCAGACGAAGGGCGTCATCGCACAGCCGGCCAGGCAGTGACCTCTCGACGCTCACCGAGCGGTCACTGCCACATCCTGAGACGGAGCCGGCCCGCTGACCTGCGCAGACGCGCAGGCCGCGCGGATTGACCTCTCGCGAGCGGTCCATCGACTATCCAGGCCCGGCCCCGTTCCCGCCGATGAACCGCAGGAACGTGCGCACCGACTCCTCGCTGACGGGCGTGGGTGACTCGGCGAACTGCGGCTGCAGCTCCTGGGCGAGCCGTTCCATCTTGGTGTCGAGCTCGGCGGCGGTCTCGGCGGCCTGGATGAGTTCGGAGTTCAGCTGACCGGGCACGTGCTTGTCGTACTTGTAGAAGATCTTGTGCTCCAGCGACGCCCAGAAGTCCTGGGCGATCGTGCGGAACTGGATCTCCACCGGCACGACGATGCGGCGGTCGGAGAGGAAGACCGGCACGGTGACGATCGCGTGCAGCGACCGGTACCCGCTCGGTTTGGGGTTCTTGATGTAGTCCTTGAGCGTGAGCAGCTCGACGTCGTCCTGCGCGCACAGCATCTGCTGCAGCCGGTACGCGTCGCTGATGAAGCTGCACACGACCCGCACGCCGGCGATGTCGGAGATGTTCTCCCGGATCGACTCCTCGTCGGGGCCGCAGCCGCGGCGGCGAGCCTTGGCGATCATCTGCTGCGGGTCCTTCAGCCGCGAGCTGACGTGCTCGATCGGGTTGTACCGGTGGACCTGCTGGAACTCCTGACGCAGGATCGACAGCTTGGTCTCGATCTCCTGGATCGCGAACTTGTACGACATGAGAAACCGAGACAACCGATCCCGACCGACCGCGAGGGCGATGACCACGTCTTCCGTCTCGAGCTCCGTCATGGCCGGAGGATAACCGGCCCGCCGCCGCCCAACCTGGGGATCAGCGGCGATGGGTGCGCACACACCCGCGCCCGGCCCCCCGAGAGGAGCCGGGCGCGGACGTGTGACGGGTCAGGCTCCCGCGGCCACCGCCGCGGGCTTGTCGTTCTTGTGGTGCGCGGCCATCAGCTTGTTGAACGTCGTGGCGTACTGGTCGGCGTTCGAGCCGGCCACGAGGTGCCACGTCTGCGGGCCGACCTGCACGGCGCCGGGCAGTCCGGCGGCGCGCAGCGCGGGAAGGTCGACGCGCGAGGAGTCCTTGACCTGCACGCGCACGCGGGTGCCCGCGACGAGGTCGGCCTTCTCGACGTTCTCGGCGCCGCCGATGCCGGCGAGCCAGTCCTTACCCTGCTTGGCCTCATCGTCGCCGACGACGACCACGACCGGCTCCGGCTCCGGCTCGTCGAGGTCGGCCTTGCCGGCCGCCTTCTGCTCCGGGGAGCGGTAGTCGAAGAAGATCACCATGAACATCGCGGTGAAGAACGCCGCGGCGACCGCGATGACGTACAGCAGGATGTTGCTGAACGCCGGGATCGTCAGCAGCGACGTGAACACGAACGCGTTGATCGTCACGCCGCCGCCGAAGCCGATGATCAGACCGCCGACGACGCAGCCGACGAGCATGCGCGGGTAGATCTTCTTGAACCGCAGGTGAATACCGTACAGAGACGGTTCGGAGATACCACCGAGCAGACCCGCCGCCAACGCGCCGGTCGCCGTCTGCCGCATCTGCGCGTCGCGGTCCTTGATCGCGTGGAAGAGCACACCCGCCGTCGCGCCGAAGCACGCGAAGTTCCACGCACCCATCGGGCCCTGGATGAAGTCGGAGCCGGTGGAGGCGATGTTCGCGAGCATGATCGCGTTGATCGGCCAGTGCAGACCCAGCGGCACCATGAACGGGTAGGCCAGCGGAATGATGATCGCGAACAGCAGCGGCGAGAACGCGTTGATCGACTGCAGCAGACCACCCAGGCCGGCGCCGACGAAGATGCCGATGGGGCCGATGAGGAAGGCCGTCAAGGGCTGCATGATGAGCAGCGCGAGGAACGGCACGAAGATCAGCTGCAGGTTGTCCGGCACGATCTTCTTCAGCAGCTTGTACAGCGGGCCGAGCAGCGCCGCCATGAGCAGCGGCGGGAACACCTGCGAGCCGTAGTCGCGGATGAGCAGCGGGATCCCGAAGATGTCGATCGTCGGCACGTCGCTGCCGAACAGGCGGGTCGTGTACGCCTCGGGCCGGTCGGCCAGCGGCGAGAACCCGGGCAGCATGACCAGCGCCATGATCGCGAATCCGACCCACGGGTCGGCCCCGATCTTCTTGCTCGCGTTGTAGGCGACCATCAGCGGCAGGAACGTGAACACCGACTGCCACATGAGGTTGATGAACGCCCAGCCCGGAGGCAGTTCGGTGCGCGGGTCGGCCCAGTTGCCGATGACGCCCAGCGAGCTCATCAGCGCCATGAACGTGATGACCAGCGACGCGCCGAGCAGCGCGCCGAGGATCGGGCGGAAGCTGTCGGACAGGAACTCGAAGAAGTTGTCCAGCCAGGCGTACTTGCCGCGGGGCCCGCCGGCGCGGGCGGCGGCCTTGACGTCGTCGGCGGACATCTCCTTCTTGTTGCTCATCTCCGGCAGCGCGTTGATCTCCTCGTACGCGCTCTGCACGGCGCCACCCATGATGATCTGGTAGCGGTCGGAGCCCTGCGGCACCGTGCCCATGACGCCCTTGATCTTCTCCACCTGGGCGGAGTCGATGCCGGTCGCGTCGCGCAGCGTGAACCGCAGCCGGGTGGCGCAGTGCGACAGGTTGACGATGTTGTCGGCACCGCCGACGGCATCGACGATCTGAGTTGCTCTCTCAGTCATGACTGATCCTTGTCCAATCAGATGGCGACGGCGTCAGTCCTCGTCCATGGGGACGAGCGCACGCACTTCGGCGGGGGTGGCACACCGGACGGCCTGGGCCGCCAGTTCCTTGCAGCGATCGAGCGAGTAGGCACGCACCTGCGCCTTGATCGACGGGATCGCCGGAATCGAGCAGGACAGCTCGTCGACGCCGAGGCCGACGAGGATCGGGACGGCCTGCGGGTCGGACGCGACACCACCGCAGATGCCGAGCCACTTGCCGTGCTCGTGCAGGGCGTCACAGGCGTTGCCGATGAGCGCGAGGATCGCCGGGTTGCACGGGTCGACCTGCGCGGCGAGCTTCGGGTGCCCGCGGTCCATCGCCAGGGTGTACGAGGTCAGGTCGTTGGTGCCGACGCTGAAGAACTCGCAGCCCTCTTCGGCGGCGAACTGCTTGGCCATGACGGCCACCGAGGGCACCTCCATCATGATGCCGACGGGCACGTGGGTCGTGGCGCCGAGCTTGGCGTACTCCTCGTCCCAGATGCGCTTGGTGTTCCGCCAGTCGTCGATGGTCGCGATCATCGGGAACATCACGTTGAGCTCGGCGCCCGCGTCCGCGGCCTTCATGATCGCCCGGCACTGCGCCCGCAGCACCTCCGGCTTCTCGAGGCCGACGCGCACGCCGCGGATGCCCAGGAACGGGTTCTCCTCGGCGGGGATCGGCAGGTACGGCAGCGGCTTGTCGCCGCCGACGTCGAGGGTGCGGATGACCAGCGGCTGGCCCGGAGCCAGCGCGCGGGCGCAGTCGGCGTACACCTGGGCCTGCTCGTCCTCGGTGGGCGCCTTCGTGCGGCCGAGGAAGACGAACTCGCTGCGCAGCAGGCCGACGCCCTCGGCGCCCTTGGTCTGCGACTCCTGCGCGTCCTCGACGCCGCCGATGTTCGCGACGACCTTGATCTGGTGACCGTCGGAGGTGATCGCCGGCTCGTCCTTGTGCGACTCCTCGCGCGCCTTGCGCTCGGCCATCCGCTGCTGGCGGCCGAGGATCGACTCGATCTCGGCGTCGGACAGGTTCTGCTGCAGCGTGCCCTTCGACCCGTCGAGCACGACCTTTGCGCCGTCGGCGATCTCCAGCGCGCGCCCCTCGATGCCGGCGACCGCCGGGATGTCGAGGGAGCGGGCGATGATCGCGACGTGCGAGGAGGCGCCGCCGTTGGTCGTCGCGAAGCCGACGACCTTGGAGCGGTCGAGCTGGGCGGTGTCCGAGGGGGTGAGGTCTTCGGCGATGAGGATCGTGCCCTCGGCCAACTCCGGCTTCTCGCTGCGCTGCCCGGTCAGCTCCTCGAGCACCCGCTGACCCACGTCGCGCACGTCGTTGGCGCGTCCGGCGAGCACCTCGTTCTTCAGGCCCGCGAGCCGGTCCGCGTACGTGTTGAACGCGCCGCGCCAGGCGTACGGGGCACTCTTGCCCTTGTCGATCGCGCTGACCGCGAGGTCGAGCAGGTCGGGGTCGCCGAGCAGCTCCGCGTGGGCGCCGAAGATCGCGGCCTTCTCGGGGTCGGACTCCTTCTCGAGCCGGTTCTGCAGCGCCGACAGGTCGAGGATCGAGCGGTCGATCGCCGCGTTGAGCTTGCGGCGCTCCTTGTGGTGGTCCTCGCCGAACTCCTCGACGTGGATGTCGTCGTGCCGCATCTGCAGCACGGTGCCGACGCCCAGGCCGGGGGAGGCGGCGACGCCCAGCAACAGGTTGGGGTCACCCGACAGCGGGCCGGTGGCCTCCGGCTCCGGCTCGAGTTCGGCCTCGTCGACGGCCGGCACCGGGCCGGTGTCGTCGGTGGTGATCGGGGGGCAGTCTTCGCCGAGGCCGGTGCGCACGCCGTCGCTGATCTGGGCGATGGCTTCTTCGGCGTCGGGGCCGGTGGCGGTGATGACGATCTTGTCGCCGCGGGCCACGGCCAGGCCCATGATGCCGACCATGCTCTTGGCGTTGGCGGAGTCGTCGCCGCGGCGCAGCCGGATGTCGGAGGTGAACTTCTTCGCGAGGTTGACCAGGGTCGCCGTGGGGCGGGCGTGCAGGCCGGTCGGGTTGGGCACGAGCAGCGCCTCGGAGGTGACGCTACGGCCTCCGACGGCCGCGCCCCCCTCGGCCTGCTCGGCGAGGTCGACCTGGGCCGCGACGTCCTGGCCCGCGGTGACCAGGCCTTCGCGGGGCTCGATGCCCGAGATGCGGTCCGAGTTGGCGATGACGACCTGGGTGAGCAGGCTCTTGGCGTGGGTGGCGACGGTGTCGAGGTCGAACGTGACCAGGAGATCACCGACCTCGACGCGGTCACCCTCCTTGACGGCCGGGGTGAAGCCCTCGCCCTGCATCTTCACCGTGTCGAGCCCGATGTGCATGAGCACCTCGAGGCCCTCGGCGGAGCGCACGGTCACCGCGTGACCGGACGGCTGGACGTCGGCGACCTCACCGGCGATCGGCGCGACGAGCTCGTTGCTCAGCGGATCGATCGAGAAGCCCTCGCCCACCATCTTCTTGGCGAACACCGGGTCGGGCACCTGCTCGATCGGCACCATGATCCCGGTCAACGGTGCGGTCAGTTCGATTTGCGACACAGTCGTGCTCGCTTCCACCCTCGGCCTCCTCGACCGTCGGTTCGGCACGCATCACTGTGCTGTGCCGCTGGACCTGTACGGCGTGCGTCAGGCTACCCCTTGCCGTGTCGCCCGGACGGCCTAGTCACCCGAGCACTGCGGACGAACCCTGAATCGTGACCGTCGCGCGGGGCCACCGCTCCTCGCGGCCCCGCGCGACGACGCGTCGAACGTCAGAACCCCACGTTGTCCTTGCCCTTGAGACCGAGCATCTGCCGGGCCTCGTCAGGGGTGGCGATCTCGAAGCTCAACGCCTCGAGGGCGGTTCGGATCTTGGTCACCTGGGCGGCGTTGCTCTCGGCGAGCGCGCCCGGTTCGATCCACAGCGAGTCCTCGAGGCCGACGCGCACGTGGGAGCCCATCATGGCGCCCTGCGTGGCGAGCAGCATCTGCGCCTTGCCGGCCCCGAGGATCGACCACAGGTAGTCGTCACCGAGGAGGCGGTCGGCGGTGCGCCGCATGTGCATGAGGTCCTCGGGGTGCGGACCGATGCCACCGAGAAGACCGAAGACCGACTGCACGAACAGCGGGCCGCGGGTCAGGCCGCGGTCGTGCATGTGCTTGAGCGTGTAGACGTGGGAGATGTCGTAGCACTCGAACTCGAACTTCGTGCCGTTGGTCGCGCCCAGCTCGAGGATCGTCTCGATGTCTTTGAAGGTGTTCTTGAAGACGACGTCGCGGGAACGCTCCAGCGCCGGGGCCTCCCAGTCGTACTTCCACTCGTGGTAGCGGTCGAGCATCGGGTAGAGCCCGAAGTTCATCGACCCCATGTTCAGCGACGCCAGCTCGGGCTGGAAGGCCTTGACGGGGCGCAACCGCTCCTCGACGGTCATCGCCGGGTTGCCGCCGGTCGTGATGTTGAGCACCGCGTCGGTGTTGGCCTTGAGCTTCTGCAGGATCGGTTCGAAGTGCTCGGGATCCTGCGAGGGCCGCCCGTCCTTGGGGTCGCGGGTGTGCAGGTGCACGACCGCCGCCCCCGCCTCCGCCGCCGCCAGCGCGGAGTCCGCGATCTCGTCGGGGTTCGACGGCAGGTAGGGCGACATCGACGGGGTGTGGATCCCGCCGGTGACGGCGCACGTGATGATGACTTTGCGGATCGCGGCCATGGCTCTGCCTTCCCTACTCAGGTGTCCTTTGGCCGCAACGTAACGCGCGAGTAGCTGCCCGCGTCGGGGTTTCGCCGCTTCCGGCGGCCCGAGGGGGTGGCTCGGGCCTGCGGACTCAGCGAACCGGCACTCCCGGTCCGAGCGGCAACCCGACGGCGTACCACAGCAGGAAGAAGCCCACCCAGCCGATGAGGATCGCGATCGAGACCGGCAGGGTCATCGACATCAGGGTGCCGATGCCCGCGTCCTTCCGGTATCGCTGCAGATAGGTCAGCATCAGCGCGAAGTAGACGTTGAGCGGCGTGATGATGTTCGAGGCGGAGTCCCCGATGCGGAACAGCATCTGGGTGACCTCCGGGGAGGTGCCGAGCAGCATCATCGCCGGCACGATGACCGGCGCCATGAGGGTCCACTGCGCCGACCCGCTGGTGATGAACAGGTTGAGCGCGTACGTCATGATGATCACCGAGACGAACAACACCGGAGTCGGCACGCCGAGCGCCTCGACCGCCTCCGAGCCCGCGACGGCCAGCACCGTGCCCATGTTCGACCAGGAGAACCACTCGATGAACTGCGCGGCCGCGAAGAACAGCACGAGCACGGGCGCCATGTCCCGCATGCCCTTCGTCATGAACTCGGGCACGTCTGGCCACCCGGTGATGGAGCGGACGGTCAGGCCGTAGGCCACGCCGACGACGACGAACAGCAGCGCGATGAGGATCGAGACATCCATGACGGCGGGGCCGGTGAGGATCTCGCCGTTCTCGCCCCGCAACGGCGACCACGGCACCCAGATGAACACGGCGAGCGCGGCGAGGAAGACCAGCATCGCCAGCAGCGCGTTGCGCAGGCCGCGTCGCTCGGTGTCGTCCAGGGCCGCGGACTCCAGGTCCGTGAACCCCGCCTCGCTCTCGTCCGTCTCCGCGGCGTCCTCCCCGGAGTCGCGGACGTCGACGTCGCCGTTCTCGTCGGTGGCCGCGGCTTCGGCGACGGCGTCGTCACGTTCGATGCGCGGCGCGACGATCCGCTCGATGACCACGGTGATGATGGCGGCCAACAGCAGCGACGACGTCACGGTGAAGAAGATGTTCGCCAGCGGAGAAACGACGTACTCGGGGTCGACGATCTGTGCGGCGCTCGTCGAGATTCCGGCCAGGAGCGGGTCGGTGGCATTGATGACGAGCGAGGCGTTGAACCCGCCGCTCACCGCGCAGAACGCCACACCGATGCCGAGCAGTGGGCTGCGCCCGACGGCCGCGTAGGCCAGGGCAGCCAGCGGCGGCAGGATCACGGTGATCGCGTCGGAGGCGATCGAACCGGTGATGCCGACGAGCGCAACCCCGAAGGTCAGCCACCGCGCCGAGACCCGCGTGACCACGACCCGGACCGCCGCCGTGATGACCCCGCTGCCCTCGGCGACCGCGACACCGAGCATGACGACCAGCACGATGCCCAACGGCGGGAACCCGGTGAAGTTCGTGATGGCTTCGACGACCATCCGTCGCACACCCTCGACCGTGAGCAGGCTCTCGATGACGACGGGCTCGCCGTCCGGCCCCTCGACGCTGGTCGACGCCAGCGCCGCGCTCAGGACGGCGACGAGCGCCGCCAGAATCAGGAACAGCCAGAACGGGTGCGGGATGCGGTTGCCCACCCGTTCCACGACGTCGAGCACCCGCGTCATCGGTCCTGCGGAGTCGGACGAACTCGCTCGCCGTGCTGCGGTGCTCATCGGCGCCTCCTTCGGCGTCTGCGGTCCGGCCTCGAGGATGGGAGGCACCGTAGTTGAGGGCCGCGAGATTCTCCTGTCGAAGCCGGCCAGGACCGGTCGGCAGACATCCCGACGAAGTTCGGCGCCTGCGCACGTCCCGGTGCAGGCTCGGGGCACAGTGGATGGGCGACCGTCGCCCGAGCAAACCGTCACCCGAGCAAACGGAGACACCGATGTCCGACTCTTTCCCGCAGCGCTCCCCCGGTCCGCGGGCCGTCATCGTCACGGCGGGTGGCGCCGGCATCGGGCGATCGATCGCGGCGACCTTTGCGCGGGCCGGTGACCGGGTGCACATCTGCGATGTCGACGAGGCGGCACTGACGGCCACCGCCGCCGAGCTGACGCGGGCCGGCGGCACGGTCTCCGGGCAGGTCTGCGACGTCTCGGACGAGGAGGCGGTGCGCTCGTTCGTCGCGGACGCCGCGCGACGGCTCGGCGGGATCGACGTCGTCGTCAACAACGCGGGCATCGCCGGGCCGACGTGCCTGGTCGAGGAGATGGCTCTGGCCGACTGGCAGCGGGTGCTCGACGTCAACCTCACCGGGCACTTCCTCGTGACCCGCGAGGCGATCGCGCACCTGAAGCGGTCGGAGTCGGGGTCGCTGGTGTTCATCTCCTCCCTCGGCGGCCGGCACGGGTACCCGCGGCGGGCGCCGTACGCCGTGGTCAAACGCGGCATCCTCGCGCTCGTCGAGACGCTCGCGATGGAGCTCGGCGAGCACGGCATCCGGGTCAACGCCATCGCGCCCGGGCTCGTCGACGGCGAGCGCATCCAACAGGTCATGGCCGGGCGCGCGCAGGCCGCGGGGGTCAGCGTCGAGGAGGTGACCACGCAGGCCCTGGCGCTGCAGTCGCTGAAGTACATGGTCGACCCCGCCGACATCGGCGCGCTGGCGTACTTCCTGTCGTCCCCGGCGGCGCGGTCGATCTCCGGCCAGACGATCGGCATCGACGGCGCCTCCCGCAGCATCGCGTGACTCGGCGGGTCAGCGCGGGGTCATCGGTGGGTCATTGTCGGGGACATTGCGGGGTCATCGGGCTCGTCGTCGGCTTGTCGCGGGCTTGGCGTGGGCTTGCCGGAGCCGCGGCGCGGAGCGTAGGACGGTGGTATGAGCCAAGGAACCGCCCACCCGCTCGAGACGCTGCACCCCGCCTCCGAGGCCGAACTCGTCGCGGCGCTGAAGCGCGCCGCGCAGGAGGGCAGTCTGCTTGTCGTCCGGCAGGGTTCGGCGGGCGTCGTCGATTCGCCCGACCTCATCGTGGAGCCCGATCACCAGGGCATCGACGTCAACACCGACGGGTGCGCGGTCGACGACATGGCGTTCTGCGGGGCGCCGGTCGCGACCGTGACCGCCGGTCAGGACTGGGACGGCCTCGTCACCCTCGCCGTCGACAGCGGCTGGGTGGGTCTGGAGGCCCTCGCCGGGATTCCCGGCCGCGTCGGCGCGGTCGTCGCCGACAACGTCACCGCCCACGGGCAGCAGCCCAGCGACACCGTCGCGTCCGTACGCACCTGGGACCGCCAGACCCAGCGGCAGCGCACGTTTCCCATGATCGACTGCGGTTTCGCGCCGGGCCGCTCGCGCTTCCAGGAGGTGCTGGACGACGGCACCGTGCGCTACGTCGTGCTCGACGTCGCCTTCCTCTTCCAGCAGGGCGATGTGTCGGCGCCGATCCGCGACGAGGGTCTCGCCGCCGCGCTCGGAGCCCGAGTCGGGGCTCGCGTGCCGCTGGCCGAGGTGCGGGAGGCGGCGCTGGGTCTGACTCGGGGCGCAGTCCCCACGGATTAGGCGCCCGCGCCGCGCAGGATGGCGTCGACGCCGTAGCCGAAGGCCGCTCGCGCCGACTCGTCCTCGAACTCGCCCGGCTCCCGCGCGGTCTCGTCCGCTGCGCCGGCGCCTCGGTCGCTTCGGATGCCGGCGCGTGCGAGCTCGGCATGGTTCTGCTGCTCCGCGACCGATCCGAGCACGAAGTGCACGAGTGTGCGTGCGGCCCAGTCGGCCTCGCGCTCCGGCAGAGCGCGAGACAACACCGTCCGGAACGGCCGCAGCGGCACCGGAGCTTCCGGGTGCAGCGCCCGGGAGAACGAGACGATCTCGGCGCCGTCGCGCACCGCCAGCAGCGAGTCGCGCAGGTCGAGGGCGAGGGTCTGGGCGGTGCGGTCGGCACCGGCTCCGTCGGCGAACGGGGGTGCGGCCAGGATGCGTTCGGCCAACAGGGCCAGCAGCTCTTGCTTGCTGTCGACGTGCCAGTAGAGGGCGCCGGGGGCGACGTGCAGCTCGGTCGCGACGCCGCGCATCGACAGCGACGACAGCCCCGCGGCCTGCACGAGACGCAGGGCGGCGTCGCCGATCGAGTCGCGGCTCAGGGCCACGGCCACACCTCCCTTCGCGAACTCTTGAACAGCGTTCAGCCCGATCGGTAGCCTTGAACAATGTTCAAGACCTACGCCGAGCTCGCCGAGCGCATCCTCGCAGGATCGCCGCTGTCCTCCGATGATGCCCTCGCCATCCTGCGCGGCGACGACGCCGACGTGATGAGTCTGGTCGCGGCCGCGGGCACGCTGCGGCGCCGGTACTTCGGCACCACCGTCAAGGCCAACTACCTCGTCAACCTCAAGTCGGGCCTGTGCCCCGAGGACTGCACCTACTGCTCGCAGCGACTCGGATCGACCGCCGACATCCCCGTCTACTCCTGGCTCAAGCCCGACGAGGCCGTCGAGCAGGCCGGCCACGGCATCAACGCCGGCGCCACCCGCGTGTGCCTGGTCTCCAGCGGCCGCGGACCGACCAACCGCGACGTCGACCGCGTCGGCACGATCGTCGGCCGCCTCAAGGAGAGCCATCCCGACCTCGAGGTTTGTGCGTGCCTCGGGCTGCTCAAGGACGGGCAGGCCCAGACGCTGCGCGAGGCCGGCGTCGACGCCTACAACCACAACCTCAACACCGCCGAATCGCATTACGACGACATCTGTTCCACGCACGACTTCGCCGACCGGGTCGACACCGTGCAGCGGGCCAAGGGCGCGGGTCTCTCGCCGTGTTCGGGACTCATCGTCGGCATGGGTGAGACCGACGAGCAGATCGTCGAGGCGGTGTTCGCGCTGCGCGACATCGACAGCGACTCGATTCCCGTGAACTTCCTCATGCCGTTCGAGGGCACGCCGCTCGGTGACGCCGCGCGCACCGACACCGGATCGCCGACCGACACGGCCTCGGTGACCGAACTGACCCGGCTGACCGGGCTCACCCCGGCACGCTGCCTGCGAATCCTCGCGCTCGTGCGGTTCGCCGCGCCGGCCGCGGAGCTGCGCATGGCCGGCGGCCGCGAGATGCACCTGCGCTCGCTGCAGCCGCTCGCGCTGCACATCGCCAACTCGCTGTTCCTCGGCGACTACCTGACCAGCGAGGGGCAGGCCACCCGTGACGACCTGGCGATGATCGCCGACGCCGGATTCGTCGTCATCGGCGCCGACCGGCCACGCGTCGCAACGGACTCCACGAACCCCGGGGGCGGCGCGGACGTCGGCGGCCGCGTCGCTTCGACCGGCGCGGTCGCCGACCAGTGCGGAACCGGCGTCTGCGGCTCCGGCGGCGGTTGCGGTGAGCACCAGGGGATCCCGGCGTCGACCGGGTCCGACGGTGCGATCGACGCGATCGAGCCGGGCGAGTCGCTCGAATCGGTGGAGCCGGGCGAGCTGGGCGACGAGGCGCTCGTGACCGTCGGCGCGTCGGGCCCGGTGACCGATGGCGTGCACGCGCCGGTGCGACGCCGGGGCGCCGGCACCTCGCTGGCTCCCAACGCCTGAGCTGATCATGTCCGTCGACACCGCGACCGACACCGCCATCGAAACGGCGGTGCAGCGCAGCGGGGCGGGGGCGGCCGGACGGGCCGGTCCCCGCCTCATCGCCCGGGACCGCGGGCTCGTGTGGCACCCGTACGCGCCGCTGGACGGACCGGCTCCGTACGCGGTGCGCGCGGCCCGCGGCGTGCGGCTGCACCTGGAGGCCGCCGACGGCGCGGCCTTCGACGCGATCGACGCGATGAGTTCGTGGTGGAGCGTCATTCACGGGTACCGACACCCGGTGCTCGACGCTGCGATTCGCGAGCGCGTCGAGGAGTTCTCGCACGTGATGTTCGGTGGCCTGACCCACGAGCCGGCGGTCGCGCTCGCCGAGCGGCTCGTCGCGATGTCGCCGCGGGACGCGAGCGATCCCGACCGCGACATCGCGCACGTGTTCTTCGCCGACTCCGGGTCGGTGTCGATGGAGGTCGCCCTCAAGCTCGCCGTGCAGTACCAGGCGGCGCGCGGACGCCGCGGACGCGGGCGGTTCCTCGCGCTGCGCGGCGGGTACCACGGCGACACCCTCGGCGCGATGAGCGTGTGCGATCCGGTCGACGGCATGCACGCCGCGTTCCCCGCGCTGCTGCCCCGACACGAGTTCCTGCCTCGGCCGCCCGCGGCCCGGCTCGTCGACGCACCCGATGGCGTCGGCGAGCTGCGTTCGGACCCAGCCGAGGTCGCGGCCTGGGTCGACCAATTGGAGGCGACCGTCGCCGCGCACAGCGACAGCCTCGCCGCGCTCGTCGCCGAGCCGATCCTGCAGGGCGCCGGCGGCATGCACGTGTGGGCGCCGGAATGCCTGGCCGCGATGCGCCGGGTGGCGGACGACCACGGGCTGCTCCTGCTGCTCGACGAGATCGCCACCGGATTCGGCCGCACCGGAAGGCTGTTCGCCAGCGAGTGGGCGGGGGTCGCGCCGGATATCAGGTGCGTCGGCAAGGCCCTCACCGGCGGCTACCTGACGCTGGCCGCGACGACGTGCACCCGGGAGGTCGGGGCGGCGATCACCGCCTCCGAGCATCGGGCGCTGCTGCACGGCCCGACGTTCATGGCCAACACCCTCGCCACCTCGGTGGCGCTCGCCTCGCTCGGGCTCGTGCAGAAGCACTGGGATCGTCAGGTACCCCTTCTGCAGTCCGGGCTGCGCCGGGCGCTGGCGCCTGCCGCGACGCTGGACTGCGTGCGCGAGGTGCGGGTACTCGGCGGCGTCGGCGTCGTGCAGCTGACCCAGCCCGTCGACGTGCCGGCGGTGACCCGGGCCGCGCTCGAGCGCGGCGTGTGGGTGCGCCCGTTCCGTGACCTCGTCTACACGATGCCGCCCTACGTCAGCACGGAGGCGGACCTCGCGACGATCGGGGAGGCGGTCGTCGGGGCGATCGAGGCGGTGCACGAGGGGCGCCGCACATGACCGCAATGTGGCAATGGCTCGATACAACGCGTGCGGCGCGGGAGCGCCGGGGTCTCGCGCGGACCGCTCGGGTGCGGGTCCAGCACACCGATGGCTCCGCTGACTTCGCCCGCCCCGGCGGTCTCGTCGACCTGGCCTCCAACGACTACCTCGGCCTGGCCCGCGACCCGCGGGTGGTCGCGGCGGGCATGTCCGCGCTGCGCACCTACGGAGCCGGTGCCCGCGCCTCACGGGTGGTCACCGGCACGCTCCCACCGCACGAGGAGGCCGAACGCGAGCTGCGCGAATTGACCGGCCAGGAGAGCGCGCTCGTGCTCGCCTCCGGCTACGCCGCGAACATCGCGGTCGTCACCGCCCTCGGCGGCCCGGGCACGCTGCTCGTCACCGACGAGCACATCCACGCGTCGGTGCACGACGCGGCCCGGCTCTCGCGGTGCCCTCGGGTCACGACCCCGCACGGCGACGTGGCAGCGGTCGAGGCGACCCTCGCGGCGCGCGCCGAGCCGCGGGCGCTCGTCGTCGTCGAGTCGATCTACTCCGTGCTCGGCGACGCCGCCGACCTGCCTGCGCTGGCGGCGGCGTGCGCCCGCCACGACGCGCTGCTGCTCGTCGACGAGGCACACGGGATCGGCGTCGTCGGCGACGGGCGCGGCGGAGTGCACGCCGCGGGCCTCGCCGAGCATGAGCACGTCATCCTCACCGCGACGCTGTCGAAGGCTCTGGGCGCGCAGGGCGGGGCGGTGCTCGGACCGGCCCGGCTCCGAGGGCATCTCGTGGACGTGGCCCGCGCGTTCATCTTCGACACCGGGCTGGCTCCGGCCTCGGCGGCGGCCGCCGCCCGGGCCTGCCGGATCATCGCCGACGAACCGGAGCTGGCGGCCGGAATCACCCGGCGGGCGGGGATCGTCGCGCAGGCCTGCGAGGTGCCGCAGGCGGCCGGGGCCGTGCAGTCGCTGCCGATGCGCAGCCCGGAGGCGGCGGTTGCGGCGACCGCCGAGTTGGAGGCCAACGGCGTGCTCGTCGGCTGCTTCCGCCCGCCGAGCGTGCCCGACGGCGTCTCGCGGCTGCGGCTGTGCGCCGACGCCGGGCTCGACGTGGACGCGGTGACGCGGGCCGCGGAGCTGGTCGCTCGGGTGGCCGACGCCCACGGGAGAGCGAACCCGGGCACGACGTGGTCGACACCGGGCGCGCCCGACGGCCCGACCGGCCCGTCGGGAGCCGGGTTCCGCGGCGAGGCGGTAGTTCTTCACGCGGCCGGGCCCCACCCATGACCGCCGTCCAGTTGTCGCAACCAACTGATACATGCCCCATGGCGCCGCTGCTCGACACGCGGGCCGGCGACCTCCTGCGCGTCGACGAGCCACACGCGGTGCGCGAGGTGCTCCGCCGGGTCGACGATTTCGCGCCCGACAACGCCCTGACCGCCGTCACCCCGCTGGGCCCGGATGCCCTGCGCCGCCTGGCTCGGGCGCGGTTCGCGCTGCCACCGGTGCTCGCCTCCGCCTCCGGGCCGGCGCACCTTCGGGTTCGCCGGGTCGTCGCCCGATTCCTCACGCCCGCACAGGTGGAGGCGGTGCGCCCGCTCGTCGTGGAGCTCACTCGCGAGCGCGTGGACGCAGCTCGCCGCGAGCTGGTCGCCGGCGGCACCGTCGACCTCACCGAGGCGGTCTCGGCGCACGTCGCGCCCGCCGTCTTCGGGCACCTCGTCGGCCTGGCGATGCCGCCGACGCCGCTGCTGCACCGCTGGAGCCGGCACTCCCTCGAGCTCTTCTGGGGCTACCCCGACCCGCAGCGTCAGGTCGTTTTGGCCGACAGCGCCGCCGAACTGTTCACCTGGCTCACCGACGCGATCCACACCCGTGTGACCGGCCGACCCTCGCTGTTCGACGCTCTGCGTGCGGCGGGCGTCGATGAACCGCGGCTGCGCTCGCTGGCGTTCTTCCTGCTGATCGGGGGCCAGGAGACGACCGCGATGCTCACCGACATCGCGCTGCACGAGGCGCTCGCCTCCGGCGCGTGGCGCTCGATCGCGCGGGGCGGGCCGAGCGAGGCCGAGCAGCTCGTGCGGCGGATGCTCACGACCACCTCGTCCGTGCCGACCTGGCGGCGGGTCGCGGTGCGCGACACCACGATCGGCGGCCGGGCCGTGGCCGCCGGCACGGCCGTGCTCGTCGAGCTATGTCGCCACGAGCCCGGCGTCAGCGACGACAGCCTCGCCTTCGGATTCGGCGTGCACCGTTGCCTCGGAGCGCGGCTCGCGCCCCTGGAAGCCGCTGTCGTGCTCGCCGAGACGGCGGCCGGGCTGCCCGAGGCGGTGCCAGCCGGGCCGGCTCCGGACTGGCTGCGGTTGCTGTCGTTCCAGGCGCCGCGCACCGTGCTCGTGCGGTGGCGCAGTGAGCCTGTCGGGCAGGGCGGTTCGCGATGAGCAGGGTGCTCGTCGTCACCGGCACCGACACCGACGTCGGCAAGACCGTCGCGACGGCGGCGCTCGCCGCGGCCCTGAGGCGCACCGGCTCCGTCGCCGTCGACAAACCGGTGCAGACCGGCGTGCAACCCGGCGAGCCCGGCGACGTCGAGGAAATCGCGCGCCTGGCCAGCGCGGTCGCTATCAGCGTGGGCGCCCGGCTCACGCGACCGATGGCGCCGGTGCAGGCGGCCCGCCGCGAGGACGCGGCCGCGGCGTCCCTGCCGACCCTCGCCGAGCACGTCGCACGAATCACTGCGCTCACCGCGCTCGCAGAGGGCGCCCGGGGCGCGGACACGGTGCTCGTCGAGGGCTCGGGCGGCCTGCTCGTGCACCTCGACGAGTCGGGTCACACCCTCGCCGACCTCGCGCAGGCCCTCCAGCGGCACCCGAGCCTCGATTCGCGCGTCGTCGTCGTGGCGCGCGCCGGACTCGGCACCCTCAACCACACCGAACTGACGCTGGAGGCCCTCCGCGCGCGGGGCCTCGCGGTCGCCGGCATCGTCATCGGCTCATGGCCGCGGGAGCCGGACGAGATCGCCCTCGACAACCGCGACCACCTGGGCGCGCTCGGCGCCCCGCTTCTCGGCGCGATCCCGGAGGGGGCGCCGCGATTGGCACCCGAGACGTTCCGACGCGAGGCGCCGGGTTGGCTTCCGGGATTGATCGGCCTCGAAAACCCCTGAGGCTCAGGGCACCATCTTCAGCGCGGCCTCGGCCGCGGACGGCGCCACCATCGCATCGACATACATGCCGCTGCCGTACTTGGCCCGATACGCCTCGTCCATCGCCGCGCGCAGGTCGTCGTCGGCCTCGACGAAGGAGACCGACCGCTCGACTCCCCCGGCACGGATGCTCGCCCGCGGATGGCGCTGCACCTGCCGGAACCAGCTGCCGCCGCGGCCGCGGTAGGCCCGGACGTACAGGTCGTCGCCGATCCGGACCACCCAGATCGGCAGATAGGAGCGCAGCGTTCCGTCTCTGCGCTCGGTCGCGATGTCGAGTTCCTTCGCCGCGCCGATGCGGTCGAGATCCTCCGCCGTCCAGGTGCCCATGGCTGCCTCTCGCCTCGACTGACGCCCGGTGTCGGGCGCGATGCCCGTCAGGCTGCCCGCGCGGCCGGTCGCGCGCAACGCAGGCGGACATCCATCGCCTGTGATGCAGATCACAGCTGAGAGCTGAGGCGAGTTTCATTGTCCTGCAACAGTTCCCGTCTTCTCGAAGCACCGGTTTGAATACCGCTGCCGTACAGCGCTATTCGGAATTAGTACAGCTGCTCGAACAGATTTATGTTCGATATTCTATGTGCATGGACTCGATCCCTGACTTTGACGTCTCCGGCGGTGCTGCGGCGCCGGCCGGTGACGTCGATGTGTCGGGAGGCGGGCCGTCCCAGCCCGTCGGGGAAACGCTGCCGGCGCAGGTGCGGGCGACCCAGCCCGTCGGGGAAGCGCTGCTGGAGCAGGTGAAGGCGGCTCGCGCGGCGTTGTCGGGGTTGCCGGGTCTGTTGGCGCGGGTCGGGTCCGATGAGTTGCCGGAACTGGCCGCTGCGGCGGCCGGTGCCGTCGCGGCGGCGTGTGCCGCTCAGGCGGCCGTCGTGCTGGAGGCCGAGGACCGCGGAGTCATCGCCGAGTCGGACCATCCCCGGGTGCCGGCATGGGTGAGTCAGTCGCACGTGGAGGCCGGGGTGCCGGTGTCGCCCAATCGGGCCCGGGCGCTGGGGGCGCTGGCCCGGATCTGTGATCGGC
>JBDIAM010000017.1:0-23514 GCA_039812445.1 Piscicoccus intestinalis
TTCCACGCCGCGACTCTGCTGGGGCGGCGCCTGCGCGCGGCGCGGACACCGGTGTTGCGCGCCATCGCCGACGCGGGTGGATTCCAGGTGCGCGTTTTCGGTTCGGTCGCCACTGAGCAAGAGGGCCCGCACTCGGACATCGACCTGGTGTTCACGATGGGCGCCCCGTTGAGCCTCATGGAACTCGAGCGAATGCAGCGCCGGCTCAGCGACATCCTCGGCGCCGACGTCGACCTCGTGCCCGACACTGCCCTGCGTCCCGACCTTCGTGACCGGGTGCTCGCGGAGGCGGTGCCCCTGTGACCGCCGCCCGGCGCCGCGGAGCCTCTGCACACCTCGACGAGGCTGTCGCCCATCTCGAACTCGCTCAGCGGTACGCCGCGGGCGACTTGAGCGATCAACTCGTAATCGACGCGATCTGCATGCGGCTCTCGGCCGCCATCGAGGCCCTCTCTCAAGTGGACGACCAGACACGGGACGCGCTGTTCGGGTCGGACTGGCCGTCTCCACGCTCGACGCTGAGTCGATCCTGACCGAGCGAGACGCCGGCCGCCGGTGAGCGACCTAGTAACTCGCCGCTCGACCGCGGGGCTACTTGGCGGGCCTGCCCTTGGCGGCCAGATGCGTCAGCTCATCGAGGTCCACGGCGTTCGCCATGGCCGTGAAGCCTGCCCGGCCGGGGTGCAGTTTGTCGCCGGGGCCGCCGGTCGTCGAGTTCGTCGCGTACTCGGGCTTGAGGCGGGATCGGTCCTTGGGGTCCTCGACGGCCGCGGCGAAGTCAGCAACGTCGTCGAACGTTCCGCTGGTCCGGATGAAGTGGTTGACCGCTCGGCGCTTGGCGTCGGTGGCCGCGGTTCCGTAGCCGTCATCGGCCCCACCCGAGGGGGTGATCGTCGCGCCGATCACCGGGATCCCGTGTGCGTGGAGCCGATTGACAGCGCGCTTCATGCCGGCGATGACCGATTCCGCGCTCGCATCGCCGCCCCCGAGGTCGTTGATGCCTTCGAGCAGGATCACGGCGCGGACGCCCGGCTGCGAGATGACGTCGCGTTGCAGCCGGTCGAGCAGGGGAGGGCCATCGCATGGCGTGCACCCGCCAGCCGGCCTCCCGATATCGGTGACCATGTTGCCGCCGATGCCCTGGTTGACCACCGACAACGTCGGCCCGCCGCGAGCGCGCAGACGACGTTCCAGCTGGTCCGGCCACCGGTCGTCGCCGTTGAGCGTGGAGAACCATCCGTCGGTGATGGAGTCGCCGAGCGCGACAACGGTGCCCGCGCCCCTTGATCGGACGTCGAGGCCGGCTACGTAGAACCACGACGTCGTCGACCCGGTGAAGGATGCGCCCGACGTCTCGCGCGTGCGATCGCCCGAGTCACGGGCCGCCACATAGGAGGTCGCGAACGACGCCGCGTGCCATGTCATCGGTCCCGATCGGCCCTCGATGCTCAGGCTCACCGCAACGTGGTCGTCACCGCCTCCCCGCACCCGGAACGAGATCGGATCGCTGGCCCTGACCTCACCGGGGGCAAGGGTCACCCGTTGATCGCCGCCGAACGTCGCCCGAGTGCGAGTGTCGGCCTTGATGCTCGACCCGCTGTCCTGCTCGGCGAGTGAGACGGCGCCGAAGGTCACGGGTTTGGTCCCGAAGGCGTTGCTGAGTCGCAGCCGCCACACGTCACCGTCCAGCGTCGGGCGCACGATCATGCGCAGGGTCTGGTCGCGAGCCTCGTCGTTCGGCAGCTCGGGGATGCGGGTCAAGCCCTTCGCGTCCGTGCTGCCGGGTTGACCGACCGCCCAACCGACGGGGTACACGCCCTGGGGAGCGGTCGCCCACGCGGCTACCCACGTGTCGCGCGGTGTCTGGGTTGAGGTGTGGGTCGGAGCCGGGGCCGCTTGCTCGACGGCCGGCGCGGGGATCGCCGTGGTGCAGAGCACCGGCACGACCAGAAGCCCACCGGCAAGCGCCCTCGTCGTGACGTGACGCATCGCGTACTCCTTCATTGGAGAGCCGAATCCCCAGTCGACGAGACGAATTCGAATGGCGGTCATCCTTGCGCCTGGTGGTCACGCGTGCAAGCGGCGGAACGCGCTAGGTCCGATCACCGACTCCCTTGCGCACCCAGTCGCGCTCCAAGGCGATGCGCAAACGCTTGTTGGCGATCAGCAGCGCCGGGTCGCCGATGGTGAAGAACATCCCGTGCGTCTCGGGGGAGTAGCCGCAGGCCTCCAGCAGGGCGCGGGCGCGCGGCTGGATGGACGGGCCGACTCCCAGGTGGGCGACGAGGTTCTTGACGACCAGCCCCGGGGGCAGGTCGGCCTCCGGGGGCGAGTTCGGGCCGTACCGGAAGTGCTGCATCAAGGGCGGCTCGTCGCCGTCTCCGATGAGGTCGTTGGCGCGGGCCACGGCCCAGATCAGGGCCGCCGCCGTGACGGCCGGCTTGCCGCGGGCCGCCTTCGCGGGGTCGCGGTCGGCCAGGCGGGCCAGCAGCGCGTGGAACGCCGCGCGCACCTCCTCGCGCACCGACGCGTCGATGAGGTGGTCGATGGCGTCGCACGCCAGCGTGTCGGCCTCGCGCAGACGCTGCTCGGCCCCCTTCGGCACTAGCGAAAGCGCGGCCTCCACGGGCACGTCGACCAGCGGGGTGATGCGGGCGGTGTCGAGCGCGTCCAACGCCACTGGTCCACCCATGCCGGCGCGCAGCGTCCGCAGCATCGATTCGGCGCGCTCGCCGGTCGGCGGGTCGAGGATCTCCGCGAGGGGCGACCCGAAGCCGCTCGACAGGTCGAGGTCGAAGTCCTCGGTCAGGTCGTCCAGGGCCTCGCGGGTCGCGCCGATCGTCTCCGCCGACAAGCCTTCGTGGTCGCCGGCCACCCGCACGACCACGTCCAGCAGCCCGGGCAGGGCGTCCACCTCGTTGTCGTCGAGCCCCCACTCGAGGCTGTCGCCCAGCAGCTCCTCGAGCCGCCGCGGCGACCACCGCCACGGCTCCGTGAATCCCGCCGTCCCCGCGAAGTCGACGACGCGCGCCAGCAGGGTCTGGTCCGTCGATCCCGGCTCGGTCGCGAATCCGCCCTGCTCGTAGAACCGGTGCGCGGTGATCTGCGCGCACACCGCAGCCCGCTGCTCGGCCGTGAAGGGCTGCGTCGGATAGCCGGTGCCGCCCGTCGGCAGCGTGCGGCACACTCTCCGAGCCAGGGGGCGGAAGACCGGCCAGGTATCGGTCGGCTCGGTGCACCCGCACGGCCGGACCGTGGGAGGCGGGTCGGCCATCGCGCTCTCCAGCAGCGCCCGCGCGTCCGCCGGGCTCAACTCGACCGGCGCAGCGCCGCCTGAGACGGTGGCCACGAAGTCGGCGCGCAACTCATCGACGTCGGCCGGCACCACCGACGCGTCGGTCACCGCGGCCGCGTGCCGGTGGACCAGGACCGCCAGCGACGCCGTCTCGGGCAGCCCCCCGATGCCGAACAGGTAGTTGTCCGCGTCCCCCAGGTCGTCGGTCAACAGCCAGGCCTGCGTGACGTGCAGCTGCGGCAGCGACGTCAGCAGCGGCGGCACCGGCTGGCGCCGCCCGGCCAGCTCGCGGCGGATGCGCGCCACGAGCAGCTCGTCGGTCGTGAACTCCGCCAGCACATGCAGCGCGGCCGTCGTCTCCGCGACGTTGACGTCGATGAACGTCTCGGCGAACTCTGGGAGGCTCAGCGGCCGCTCGTCCACCGACTCCACCGACTCGAGCGACTCAAGGATCGCCCCGATCACCCCGAGGAAGTCGATCCCCGAGGGTGCCCGCAGCGCTTGACGCAGCGCCTGGATCAGCGGTTGGTCTTCGACCGGCACGACTGGAGCCGGTGGCGAGCCCTGGTGCGCGGGCCGACGGGTCGCGCCACGGTTGGGCGTGCGACGTTTGCGAGGCGATCGGGCCATGGCCCGTCAGGCTACCGAGCCCACCCGCGATCGGCGCGGCCCCGCCTGGTTGACGGGCCCCATCCGATACGTGAGCCTGAACTCGTGACCAGCGCAGACGGATTGGCCGAGGGGCTGCACGAATCCGTCGTCACCTCCGAGCTGCTCCGGCGACTGGCGCAGCGCGACGGCCTCGTCGCGCAGATCGCCGACGTCGACCACGCCGACCAACCGGTCGTGCTGGCGCGACACCTCGGCCGCGCCGTTCTGCGGGCGCTGCGGGAACCGTCCGGAGCCGACGAGACCCGTCGGCTCCAGATCGTGCAGAGCGTGCTGGAGGCGATCGGGGCCCTGGGGGAGGAGCCCGACGACGGGGTTCGGCGGCTGCTGAGCCTCACTCGGCCCACCGGTCTCGGGCGGGCGGCCACGTATCCCGAGGGCGTGCGCCCCAGCACGCCGCTGGCCGACGTCGCGCTGCTCACCAACGCGCACGGCGACCCGAGCCTGGGGTCCGAGCTCAAGGCCGAACTCGACACCAGCGACGGCGTCGACCTCATCTGCGCGTTCGTCAAGTGGCACGGCATGCGCACCCTCGAGGAGCAGCTGAGCCGGCTCCGCGAGCGCGACGTGCCGTTTCGGATCATCACGACCACGTATCTCGGCAGCACCGAGGTCAAGGCGCTCGACCGGCTCGCCCGCGACTTCGGCGCCTCCATCCGGGTGCAATACGACCCCCGTCGGACGCGACTTCACGCCAAGGGCTGGCTGTTTCGCCGTCGAACCGGCTTCGACACCGCCTACGTCGGGTCCTCGAATCTCACCGTCAGCGCGCTGCTCGACGGCGCCGAATGGAACGTCCGGCTCTCGGCGAAGGCCACACCCAGCCTCCTGCAGAAGTTCGCCGCGACCTTCGAAACCTACTGGCACTCCGACGAATACGCGCCCTACGACCCCGACGACGACGCCGATCGTGACCGCCTCGAACGGGCCATTCGCGGTGCCACGGGCCGGACCCCGACCAGCCTGCTCGTCTCCGGGCTCGACGTGCGGCCCTACCCGCATCAGCAGCAGATCCTCGAATCCCTCACCGCCGAGCGCGAACTCCACGACAGGCATCGCAACCTCGTCGTCGCCGCCACCGGAACCGGCAAGACCGTCGTCGCTGCGCTCGACTACCGTCGGCTGGCCCGCGCGGCCGGAGACCGGCCTCGCCTGCTGTTCGTCGCCCACCGCCGGGAGATCCTCGAGCAGTCGCTGCGCACCTACCGCGAGGTGCTCGCCGACGGCGCGTTCGGCGAGCTGTACGTCGGCGGGCAGGTGCCCGAACGGTGGCGGCACGTGTTCGCCAGCGTGCAGTCGCTGAGCAACCGCGTCGACGAACTGCCGCCCGACGCCTACGACGTCGTCGTCATCGACGAGTTCCACCACGCGCAGGCCGCCACCTACCGGCGCGTGCTCGACCGGCTCCGGCCCGCCGAACTGCTCGGCCTCACCGCCACCCCCGAACGCGGCGACGGCGTCGACGTCCGCGGCTTCTTCGACGGGCGCACCGCCGCCGAGCTGCGCGTCTGGGACGCCATCAACGCCGACCTCCTGAGCCCGTTTCACTACTTCGGGATCGCCGACGGCACCGACCTGTCCACCATCACCTGGCGCGCCGGACGCTACGACGACACCCAGCTCGCGAACCTGTTCACCGGCAACGACGCCCGCGCCCGGCTCGTGCTGGCTCAGGTCGACGACAAGATCAGCGACCCCGCGTCGATGAAGGCCCTCGGGTTCTGCGCCGGTGTGTCACACGCTCAGTACATGGCGCGGGTGTTCGAGGCGGCCGGGTTGCCGGCGCGCGCGGTGACCGGTCAGACTCCGGCCGCCGAACGGGCCGAGTCGCTCGCGGCGCTGCGAGCCGGCGAGCTCACGACCCTGTTCACCGCCGACCTGTTCAACGAGGGCGTCGACATCCCCGAGGTCGACACCGTCCTCTTCCTGCGCCCCACCGAGAGCCCGACCCTGTTCCTGCAGCAGTTGGGGCGCGGATTGCGGCTCGCCGAGAGCAAAGCCGTGCTCACCGCGCTCGACTTCGTCGGCCACCACCGCGCCGAGTTCCGCAGCGACCTGCGGTTCCGGGCGCTCACCGGTGCCACGCGCAGCGGGCTCGTGCGCGACATCGAGAAGGGCTTTCCGTTCCTGCCCTCCGGCTGCCAGATCGTGCTCGACCGCGTCGTGCAGGCACAGGTTCTCGACAACGTCCGCCGCCATCTGTCGATGAACTGGCGCGCGCTGACGAACGAGCTGCGCGCACATCCGACCGACGATCTGCGCACGTTCCTCACCGACACCGGCATCGAGCTGCCCACCGTGCTGCGGGCGGACAAGTCCTGGACCACCCTGCGCCGCGACGCCGGGCTCCTCGTCGGCGAACCGTCTCCGCTGGAGACGGCGCTGGCCCGGCGAGCCCGTGCGGTCGCCCACGTCGACGACCCCCACCGCGGCCGCGCCTACCGTCGGCTGCTCGACCGCGGCGCCGACTACGACGCGCTCAGCCCGCTCGAGCAGCGCCTGGCGCGGATGCTGTTCTTCACCCTGTGGCCCGATGGCGGCGGGTTCGGCTCGTATGCAGAGGGGTTCGACCGACTCCGCGCGGAGACGGTCACGCGCGAGAGCCTGAGCGCGGTCGTTGAACTGGGCTTCGACAACACCCGCCACGCGACCACCCCGCTGGCGGGGCCGCTCGCCCGCGTGCCCCTGCAGGTGCACGCGCGCTACACGCGCGAGGAGGTGTTGGCCGCCCTCGACCGCGGCACCCTCGAGCGCAAACCCGCGCACTTCCGGGAGGGCGTGTTGTTCACGACCGTCGACGGGCAGCCGATCGACGCCTTCTTCGTCACCCTGCGCAAGTCGGAGGCCGACTACTCTCCGACCACGCTGTACCGCGACTATCCGTTGAGCCCGACGCGCTTTCACTGGGAGAGCCAGTCGACGACGTCGCTCGACTCCCCGACCGGCCGGCGCTACCGCGACGGCACCAGCACGGTCCTGCTGTTCGTGCGGCGCGAGCGGTCCGGAGAGTTCGGCACCGAGCCGTACACGTTCCTCGGCCCCGCCCGCTACGAGAGCCACACCGGAGACCGTCCGATCGCCATCACCTGGCGCCTCGAGCAGGCCATGCCCGCCGACCTGTACGCCGACTCGGCCGTCGCGATCTGAGGCGATAGGGCCGGGTCAGGAGAGCCCGTCGTCGTCGACGCTCGTGCGAGTGGCAGTCGACCCGGGCGCCCCTTCGGCGCGAACGTCAGGCGTCGCTGCGAGGCGACATGGCGTGGGGATCCGTGGCTTCGGCCAACAGGGTCGCGACGGCGGTGCGTTGCTGGTCGGCCGGCCAGAACTCCGGGTAGATGGCGGCCTGGATGCTGAGGCCGTCGATTCCCAGGTGCACGCGCGCGGCCGCCTCCTCGAGCTGCGGGGCGAGCTGCGCCTCCAGCGAGGCGGGCAGGGGCACCCCGGTGGTATCCGCGACGGCCAGACGGCAGATGAACCGTTCTCCCCGCCAACCCTCGAGCCGGATCTCGTCGAGATCGGGGTCGATGCGCGCGCGGGTCATGAAACCCAGCCACACCAGCACCTCGACCGTCCGGTCCGAATCGATCGGGAGAAGTTGTTCCAGGGCCAGCCGCGCACGATCGGCGTCCCCCGATCGGTGGTCGGAGTACAGCGCCAGCACCCGCTCGCTGATCCGCCTCGTCATGACCTCCAGCGCGAACCGGAGGAGTTCGTCGTGGGTTGAGAAGTAGTGCCTGATCGCCCCCATCGACCAGCCGGACTCGGCGGCGACTCCGCGCACGGAGGCACCGGCGATACCCTCGCGCCCCACCAGGCGCCAGACAGCCCCCGCGAGTTCCTCACGGCGAGCGGCGTGATCGACGATCTTGGGCACCCCTCCTTTTTAGCACACTTGCTCTGAATCGGTTTTCATGCGACTGTTCTAAAAAGCCATCATGATCGGAGACCCGCATGGACACCGTCGTCGCCACCGCTGCAGCCCTCGCGGCACTGGCCCTCGTCGACAGCACGAGCTTCGGCACGCTCGGAATCCCCGTGTACATGCTGGTCCAGCCGCGGGTGCGGGTCGCCGCTCTCTTGGGTTACCTCGCGACCATCGCCGGGTTCTACTGGCTCCTCGGGGTCGTCCTCGTCCTCGGAGCGGCGGGCCTGCAGCGGGCCTTCGCCGGCCTCGACGACGGGGGACTGCTCACCTACGGGCAGTTGGCTGTGGGTGTCGGCCTGTTCGCGTGGAGCTTCCGCTTCGACAAGAAGCGCGCGGCACGGCGACGGGCGGTGGCCGGGACGTCGCGGCGTGAGCGCTGGACGCAGGCGCTGGTCGGCGACAAGCCGCGGGCAGGAGTCGTGATGGCGGTGGCGCTCGCGGCCGGCCTGGTCGAGGTCGCCTCGATGCTGCCCTACCTCGGCGCCATCGGGATCATCACCCAGGCGAAGCTCGGCCCGCTCGCCGTCGGCGGGACCCTCGCGGGCTACGTCCTCGTGATGACCGGTCCCGCGTTGGTGCTGCTCGTTCTCCGGCTCGTGGCACATCGGGCGATCGAGCCCGTGCTCGTGCGACTCGGGGACTGGTTTTCCCGCAACGCAGACGAGCTGCTCGGTTGGGTCCTCGGCATCGTCGGATTCCTCCTCGTCGCCGACGCGGCGCAGCGGCTCGAGCTGCTGCACTTCTTCTGAGCCAGCCGGGGGCGCTCGGCGGTGGGGTGCGGGTCTGCGGCCGCGCTCGGTCGTCGTCAGCTGGTTCGCAGCTGGGCCTCTGAGCCGTCGCCGTCGCTCACATCGAGTGGCCGAACGGTCCCGGCGGACCCGTCGACCTCGATGTACGCGCCGGTGGTCAGCCTCGTCGTCGCGTCGGCGAGGCAGATGACGGCGGGGATGCCGTATTCGCGGGCGACGGTGGGGCCGTGGGCCATCGGTGAGCCGGTCTCGGTGACCAGGGCGGCGGCGGTCAGGAACAGCGGGGTCCAGCCTGGGTCGGTGGTGCGGGCCACGAGGATCTCGCCGGGTAGCACGGTGGCCGTGCGGGGATCGTGGACGACCCGAACCCGGCCCCTGGCCACGCCGGGTGCGGCGGCCAGTCCCGCCAGGACGCCCTCGTCGACGAGCGCGGGCAGCGTGGCTTCCACGTCGGTGCCGTCCGAGAGCAGCAGCGCGGGCACGTGGACCCGACGCCGTTCGCGGTCGTGTGCGCGGCGGCGCTCGGCGACCAGGGCACGCAGGTCGGCGCCGGCCGCGGCCTGTTCGGCCTCCGGCCAGAACAGCATCATGATGTCGTCGGGCCGGTCGAGGAGCCCGCGTTCGACGAGCTGTTCGCCGGTGCGCAGCAGCTGCGTGCGCACCTGGTCGAGCGGGTAGAGCCAGCTGAATTTCGGCAGTTCGCGCAGGCCGCCCAGCTCGCGATTGCGGTGGAGCAGGAACATGGCGACCCGGCCTCGCAGCGGGCGCTGCCTGATCGCTCGCTCGCCGAGCCTGCTCAGGGACCGCTCGGCCTGCGCCATGGCGCGCGCGTACCGCTGGTCGGGTGCGGCCTCGGGGTCGGTGACCTGCACGTATCCGGCGAGGGCGGCGAAGACGGCCGTGGGGTCCTCGTGCCAGCGCGGCACGCCCACGTCGATCTCGGCGGCGCCCCGGTGACCGTACCGCCGCAGGAACTCCGCCAGGCCGATGTCGGGCAGTGCACCGGCGCGGTACCGGCGGGCGAGCTCCTCCGGCGGGGTGTCGGTGAGCAGCGCCGCGTGTCCGTGCCCCCGGGCGCGCTGGGCCACCTCCCAGAGCGCGAGGTCCATGTCGACGGTGACGTTGTAGGGCATGCCCCGCTGGGTCTGATCGACCTCGTCGCGGGTGGCGATGCCGGCCAGCAATCCCGTCGCGACCTCGCGCGCCAGGAGTGCGCCGTAGAGGGCGCCGAGCTGCTCGGAGACCGCGTACATGAGGGGCCGCTGGAGGCGGGACGCCAGACGCAGCCGGGTCGAGGCGTCGAGGTCGTCGGGCACGACGGAGCACTGCCGCAGGGTCTGGGCGGCGGCGAAGGCCCGCTCCCGCGCGGCGCGGGGGTCGGCGAGCGCGACGACGCAGCGGGCCAGCATGGGTGCGAGCACCCGCACGAGGAGGCGGGCGAGCGTCCGCGGCCGGAGCGGCAGGGACTGCGTCGGGTTGAACCGCGGGTCGTCGAGCAGGCTGAGCACCGCCCGTTTGACCCGCGGACCGTACACGTCCAGGGACGCGTCCAGGTGCGAGCGCGTGGTGGAACTGCACAGATAGGCGGTCAGGTCCACGTACATCCGGTGGGCGACGTAGGTCAACCACGCCCCCGGTCGGACGTCGGTGAACCCGAACGGCTCGAGCCAGTCCTGCAGGGCCTGATCCAGCACGGCCTGGCCCATCGGCGTGGCCGGTCCGTGCATCCCCTGCATGTGGCCGACCTCCATGAAGGCGCGAGGCTCGCCCCCGGGGTTCTCGACGAGGGGGAAGAGGCTCGTGATGGCCCGCGACTGCAGCAGCCACAGGGTGCCGTCATGGTCGATGGCCCACTCGATGTCCTGAGGGCGACCGAAGGTCTCCTCGACGTGCCGACCGATCCGGGCCAGCTCGCGAACCTCGGCGATGCGCAGGCATCCGCCGCTCGGGCCGGTGATCGTCCCGTTCGCGTCGATCGTGTAGTGATCGGAGCCGACGACGCCGTCGACGACCTGGGTGCCCAGACCCTCGGCGGCGTCGATCGCCGCCCGTCCGCGCGTCTGGGTGAGCGGGTCGACGGTGAACAGCACGCCCGCGGCGCGCGGCTGGACCATGCGCTGGACCACGACGGCCATGGCCGGATCCGCGGTGATGCCCCGGGCCTGGCGGTAGGAGACCGCTCGCGGCGTGTGCAGCGACGCCCAGATCCGGCGGATGGCGGTGGCCACGGCCTGCAGGCCGCGCACGTTGAGCACGGTGTCCTGCTGGCCGGCGAAGCTCGCGTCCGGCAGGTCTTCGGTGGTCGCGCTGGAGCGGACCGCCACGGGGCCATCGCCCAGCGCGGTCAGGGCCGACGCCAATGCGTCCAGGTCGAGGACGCCGTCGCGGTGGGCGGCCGTGGTGACGCAGAAGCCTTCCGGAACTGGGAAGCCCGCGCTCATGAGGCCGGCCAGGCCCGCCGCTTTGCCGCCGACGTCCGAGAGCCAGGCCGGTCGGACATCACGTAGGTCGAGGATCGTCGGCAGACCTCGATCGACGGCCTCGTCGCGGTCGGTGTCGATCTGGTTGTTCATCGCTCTCCCGTCGCGCCGGGTGCGCTCGCGTGCAGGCCGCCCCCGGCGAGCAGCTGGTGTGGGCCTCAGCGGCATCGTCCTGGTTCGACTCGGCGAACGGCCTTCTCGTCCGTGACCAATCGGCCCGTCCCCGGCTGCCCCGAGGTCGCGGCCGATCCTCAAACGAGCGTATAACCGATGTCGGTGCCGAGAACGACGCGCCGGCCGCCTCGGGGGTGCGACCGTCGGCTCCCGCGCGAGCGACTCACGCGGCGTGCGCTCGAGCGTGTGCTGACCCAGCTCATCGATCTCGCCGTCGGACATCAACATCCACGTCGCGACCAGGCTCGGCAGCGCGGCGGTGACCGGGTATCGCGGTCGTTCGACGCGGTCCTGAGCGGTCGCGGGTGCTTCGTCGGAGGCGGGCCTCACGCCGGAACCACCTCGTCGACGAGCCGGGCCACGGCCTGCGCGACGACCGGGCCGAACATCACCGCGTCGTTGTGACCGACTCCGTCGAGGCGTAGTTCCTCGCGCAGGTCCCGGGCGGCCCGCGCGACCTGCGCGCTCATCACGGAGGGCACGACGTCGTCGGCCGTGCCGTGGATGACCGTGACGGGCACATCGAGATCGGCGAGGTAGTCCAGGAGCGGGAAGGCGTCGACGTCTCGACGCTCCGGCGGCAGGAATCCCGGGTGAACCTCGCCGACCTCGACGATGCTCGTGTATGGCGACCGCAGGGCCAGCCCGGCCGGGCGATCGGTGGTCGCGAGACGGGTCACCACGCCCGTACCCAGGGACTCCCCGAGATAGATCGTGCGCTCGGGAGCGAAGCCGACCTCGCGCAGGTACTCCGCGCCCGCCCGGGCGTCGGCGGCGAGCCCGTCTTCGGACGGGTCGCCGGGGTTGCCGCCGTAGCCGCGGTAGTCGAGCGCGAGCACGGTCAGGCCCAGGTCGGCCAGCGCCGCGAAGAGCGGCACCCGCCCCTCCCGGCTACCGCCGTTGCCTGGCGCGAACAGCACGGCCACGTCACGTTTTTCGCCGACGGGCTCGACGAGCCAGGCGCCCAGCCGCAGCCCGTCCTGCGTCGTCAACTCCACGTCATGGCCGCCCGGGAACCACGTGGCCGCCGGCGAGACGGGGAACGGGTCGGGGAAGTAGATGCCCATTCACCGACGCTAGCCACCGAACGGTCTCGGTGCAGGGCCGCACGCCACATCCCGTGGCTCAGGCACGTCATGACGCCGCGCAACCGCAGCGACAGATGCGTCTCGACCGCCGGCCCGGGCTCTCGCCACTGCGTGCCGACACTTCCGTTCATTGTCTCAATACATCGATACATGCTGTTCCCGTCCGTCTCGAGCGGGCCATCGTGACGAAACTCGGCCGGACCCGGTGGGCGCAGTGAACAGCAGCCGCATTCCGCCCTGATACCGAAGTGACTCCCATGTCGGTATCGTGACGAGATGACGACTCAGATCACCGTGCGGATCGCCGATGACCTCGTCGCGTTCGCCGATGCGGAGGTCGGAGCCGGGCGTGCGCGCAGCAGGGCCTCGCTCGTCGAGCGCGCGCTTCGCCGAGAGCGCCGGCGGGCCTGCGCCGAACGGGATGCGGCGATTTATGCTGCGATGTCGCCGGACGACGACGAGCTGGCGGGAATCGCCGAGCTGGGGCGACGCAGCGACCTCTCCGACCTCGACTGATGCGCCCGATCCTGCTGGCGCGACTCGACAAGGTGCGGCCGGTCCTGATGTTGACGCGGGAGACCTCCCGCCCACGGATGACCCGCGTGAGCGTCGCGCCCATCACGAGCCGCGTCCGGGGCCTGTCGGTCGAGGTGCCGGTCGGGGTGAGGAACGGCCTCGACGGAGCGTGTGTCGTCAATCTCGACAATGTCGTCACCGTGCCCCAGCGCGACCTGGAGCGACAGATCGGCTGGTTCTTCTCCGACCAGGAACCGGTGCTGACCGAGGCGCTGCACTCGGCCTACGACCTCGAGGACGTTCTCTAGCGCACTGGGGTGCCCTCGAGTGCCACTGACCCGATCGGCGCAGATCGCGTCTCCGGGCTGCCCCGGCGAGGCCGCGCCGTCATACTCACGCACATGGCTGACAAGAGCGTCGAGGTCGAGGTGGACGGCTACGTGCAGGGCGTAGGCTTCCGCTACTCCTGCCAGGACCAGGCCCGCCGACTGGGCGTCAACGGTTGGGTGCGCAACAACGACGACGAGGGCACCGTCTCGGCGCACTTCGAGGGCGACGCCGACGCCGTCGACGCGCTCGTCGACTGGTGTCGCCAGGGCCCGCGTGGGTCGCGTGTCACCTCGGTGTCGGTGCATCCGGCCAGCCCGAAGGGTCACACCCGCTTCTCGATCACCGGGTGACCACCCGCTCCGGCTGCCGTCACACTCCGCGCGCGAGCAGCGTCAAAGATCCATGAGCGAAACGGACACGACGGCCGCCTTCGAAGCGCAACGACCGCGTCTCGTCGGCCTGGCCACCCGCATGCTCGGCGACGCCGCCGAGGCGCAGGACGTGGTGCAGCAGGCCTGGCTGCGGCTGCACGCCACGACCGCCGACATCGAGAGCCTGCCCGCGTGGTTGACGACGGTCACCTCGCGCCTGTGCCTGGACCGGTTGCGCGCCCGCATCCCCGAGCCCGTCGACGACATCGACCCGGCCGTCGACGCCGGCGACCCGACGGACGATGTCGTGCTCGCCGAGTCCGTCGGCTTGGCGCTGCAGGTCGTGCTCGACCGGCTCACGCCCCGCGAGCGGGTGGCGTTCGTGCTGCACGACAGCTTCGGCCTCGACTTCGACCTCACCGCGCGCGTGCTCGACGCCAGCCCCGCGGCGGCGCGCAAGCTCGCCTCCCGGGCGAGGGGAAAGGTCTCGCTCGCCGCGGGCCCTGACGACGACGGGGGTCGGCCCGCCGATTGGCAGGTGGTCGACGCCTTCCTCGCCGCCGCCAAGGGCGGCGAGCTGGCCCGGCTCCTGGAGCTACTGGCTCCCGACGCCGTGATCGCCGGCGACGAGGCCGCGGTCGCGATCGGCACGCCGACGCGGATCGCCGGGCGCGCGCAGGTGGCCGACTTCTTCGACGGCGCCGCCGCGACCGCCTTCCCCGTGTTCGTCGCCGGCCGGCCCGGCGCCGCCTGGTTCGACCGCGGCGTGGCCCGGGTCGCCTTCGATTTCACCGTGACCGACGGTCTCGTGCGCCGCATCGACTTCCGCGCGGAGCCGGGTCTGCTGGCTCAGCTCGTCAAGCGCGCCGACGGCGCCGTGAAGCCGACCCGCTGAGCCGGTCACATCGGCCGCCCGCCGCCCGTCAACTCGGTGTAGGCACCTCATCCACCGCCACGGAAGGACCCGACATGAAGACCATGACCTGCCGACAGCTCGGCGGACCCTGCGACCTGGCCCACCGGGGCGAGAGCGCCGACGACGTCATCCAGGCCCAGGACCGGCACCTCAAAGAGCGCGAGGACGCCGGCGACACCGCGCACCAGCCCGCCCGCGAGGACATGAAGGGCCGGTGGAAGCGGCCGAAGAAGTCGCTGGACTGGTACTTCGGTGTGAAGAAGGCGTTCGCCGAGCTTCCGGCCGAGTGAGCGTCGTTCGCGGCCGGCCCGCCCCTCGCGGGGTCGCTCAGCCGAGCAGCCCCGCGAGGCCGACCGCCGTGACCGCGACGCCGCTGGCCAGCGACAGCGCGATGACCCCGAGCCGGGCCACCCGCGGCGGCACGCGGCGAGCGACGGGCTCCGCGGTCAGGCTCCCCGCGGTCGTCGCGACGGCGGCGACGACCCAGCCCCACCACGGCCAGGCCGGCGCCCCGCCCGGCGCGACGAGCTGCCGTTGCGCGAGTGTGACCAGGCACAACACCACCCAGAACGGCTGCATCGTCGCGGTGAACGACGGGTTGTTCCAGCGGCTGACCATGGCGTACACCGCGATCGGCGGGGCGCCGAGCGCCACCGAGGAGTTCAGCAGGCCGATCGTCGCGCCCGCCGCCGTGCGCGTGCCCGGGCCGTCGACGCGATGGTCCGTGCGGGCGAAGCGCACCGAGACGACGACCGACGCGAGGGCGGCCACCCCGACTCCGACCCGCAGCACGTCGGCGTCGGTGGCGCGCGCGATCAACAGACCGGCGACGCTGCCGACGGTCGCGGGGACGACGAGCCAGCGCCACCGGCTCCAGTCGATGTGGCGCCACAGGCCCGGCACCATGAGCGCGCACGCGAGCGCCGCGTACACGTTGACGACGAGCACCGCGGCGAGCGGCCCGTCGATGATCGCCACGAGCGGCGCCATGATGATGCCGAAGCCCATGCCCACGACGCGCTGCGCCACCGTGGCCACGGCGAGCGCGGCGCACGTGACGAGCAGGGACAGTTCCGGTGGCACCCGCACATCTTTCAGGGCGGCTCGGCTCGAGGCAATCCGTCGCCCGGGCGCGCCGGCACAGCGGGGTTCTGCCACGGTTGGCTCATGTCCGCGTCGCCGTTTCGTGAGATCAACGCCGTCACCCTCGTGACCGCCGACATGGCCCGATCGGCGGCGTTCTACGAGTCGCTGGGCTTCGAGACCGCCTACCGCAGCGACGAATTCACGACGTTCCGGTGCGGGCGCAGCTTCCTCAACGTGCAGCTCGACCCCGCGTGGCGCCCGGCGGAGCCGGTGTGGGGGAGGGCGATCATCTGGGTCGCCGACGTCGATGCCGTGCACCGCCGGGCCGTCGCCGCCGGGCATTCTCCGGAGACGGAGCCGGCCGACGCGCCGTGGGGCGAGCGGTACTTCCACCTGCGCGACCCCGACGGGCATGAGCTCAGCTTCGCGAAGCCGCTGGGGTGACGCGTCGGGGTACTCGTCGGGTCGCGTCGGACGGCGTCGGCTGGCGCGTCGGGTGGCGGCGGGTGGCGTTACTTGGGGCCGCTCGCCGCGCCCACCTTTTCGCACGTGAGCCTGTGCCGTCGGACGGGACCGGTCGGGCTCCGCGAAACCGGCTCCGCGGACGTGGTTCCGTGCGACCCGCCCGGTCCCGTATCACCGGCCGAGATCGCCGTTTCGACCAGTGAACTCGACGGTCAGACCCCGAGGCCGGCGGCCTCGTTGAGGGGCGTCATGATCACCTCGGCGCGCCGCTGAAGGGCGCGAAGCTGGTCTCTGACCGCCTTCTCCACGAGCACGGGAACGAAGTCGCGGATCGGGCCGGTCAGCGCCGCATGCTCGCGGCGCACCCACTCCTCGATGATCTCGCTGGGAACGGCATCGAACGCCTCCTGCAGGCGTCGGAGCACCTCCCTGAGCCCCTCCTGCTCGGATCGTGAACCGGACATGGACTCATGATGGCGGACGATCGTCCGACAGGCATCGGCCCATTGGTCCCCTGTGGGCGATTCCACAGGTCAGAGTCGTTCGTCGCTTTTGCGCACTTATCGGTGGGAGCAGCGGAAGCTCTCGGCGCGGTTCACGTCGCCGGAAACGTAACGCGGCCACGTGGGGAACTCGCACAGCGGACGCGTGCGGCCGTCCGGCTCGCCAGCCCGGTCGGTGACGACCTGCGCCCGCGGCGCCCGATCGCGCTCGACCCAGTCGGTCAGCGCGCGCAACGAGTCCCACTCGGCGTTGAACACCGTGCTGGCCGCGTGCCCGTAGCCGGGGATCTCGTAGTAGCGGATCAGGTTGCGAGATCGCTTGGTGCCCACCTCGTCTCGGACACGCTGCAGGTAGTCCTGCGAGGCGCGATTGCTCACCAGACCGTCGTGCACGCCGTGCGCCACGAGGATCTTGCCGCCTCGGCGGGCGAACGCGCGCAGGCCGCGGGTGTCGGCCTCCTGGAGCCGGCTCAGCTCGACGATCCGCTGGCGCCACGTGCCGGGGTGGGTCGGGTCCAGGGACAGCGAGTCGAATCCGGCGTCGCGGGTGACGCCGTAGCGCACCCATTCGTCCCAGAACGTCGCCCCGTACGGCGGGCTGGCGGTCGCGGTCACCGGCGGCATCGGCGACGCGGGCGCGACGAGGCCGAGCGTGAGGTTGACGACCGTCGCCTGCAGCGGGTGGTCGGACAGCCGCCCGAAGTCCGTGCCCCAGGTCGTGAAGCCCGGGTAGCCGCGGGCCCCGTTGGCCAGCCGGTAGCCGAGCCGCATCGGGTCGTCGAGCACCCGGAACGAGCGGATCTGCTCGTCCGACAGGCAGTTCGGGCCGGTGTCCTTGCCGGCGGGGCAGCGCAGGGGCACGCCGTCCAGCCTCGCGGTCGCCGGGTCGAACCGTTGATCGCAGGCCTTCTGGTTCGAGATCACGCCGTCGGCGAGGCCGTCGAGTGTGTCGCAGGCCTGGGTCGCCGCGGTGAGCAGCGCGGTGCGTTTGGCCTGGCTGGGGTAGGCGCCCGGCCGAGCGAGTTGCCGCGCCATCGCGCCGAACTGCAGGTTGAGCGCGACCGCGTTCCAGGCCGGGTACAGCGCGATCGCCCCGTCGAAGTCGCGCGGCCACCGGCTCACGGCGATGAGCGCCTCCCGGCCGCCGGTCGAGCCACCCGCGACGTAACGGAATGTCGGTGCCGCGCCGTAGCGCTCACGGACGAGGCGCATCGCCACGTCGTGGGTCTTCTTCAGCGCGTCACCGGCGAAGTTGGCCAGCGCCTCGTCATTGGCGAGGAACCGTCCGTCGCGGCTCGTGGCCGGGCCCGCCTGATGGCCCGAGTCGCTGCCGTAGGTGACGTACCCCTGCTGCAGCGGAGTCGGTCCGGTCACCGGGCCCGCGGGCACCTGCCCGACACCGGCGGCGATCGTGCCGTTGTACCCGCCTCCGCCGAACAGCATCGTGCGCCGGTTCCAGTCGCGAGGGAGGTTGACCTGGAAGCGGATCGGCGGCGCGGACCGGTCGACCGGGTGGATCTCGCCGAGTACCTGGCAGAAGGAGGCGGGAGAGTCCTGCGGGTTCGTCGCCGTGATCGTGGCCCCTCGCGTACGTAGGCCGATGTCGTTGGCGGGGATCCGCAGTCCATCGAGGTCCGAACACCTGGCCTGCTCGGTGCCGCGCGTGTTGGACGGGCCGGACCGGTCGGCCGAAGCGGCGCTGGGGGCCGTCAGGCCGGCCGACACCAGGGCCGCGCAGGCCGCGGCGGTGGTGACTCGCAGCAACGATCGGGGCATCTTCGCCTCCCGGCGTTCGGACGGTGCTCGTGCTCGGACAGTGCTCGGACGGTGCTCGGGCGGTTGGCCGTGCCACTCGGTCGTGCTCGGGTGGCGCACGTCGCGGTCACTGTACGGGCGAATGCGGCCGGGGGACAGGCGACCTGGAGCGAACACAGAGTCCGCGGCCGAACCCGCTCGCGGGTCAGTCGTCGATGTCGAAGCCCTCGTTGAAGGCGCGCAGGTTGGCGGCGGTGATCTCCAGGCCGCGGCGCTGCATCGCGCCGAACGCGGCGTCGAGCCTCTCCAGGAGCGAGCTGAAGCGGCTGGTGGCGGCGGTCTGAGCGGTCATCGTGGGGTCCTTTCGCTGGGCTTTGTTCGATGACTCCACTGTCCATGATCAGATGATCATCAACAATGGTTGCTTACGGCAGAAGTGATCATTCTGATGGAGCTGAGCCAACCGAACTGCGCGCCGGTCGTCATCGAGGCCGCCCGAGAGGCCCCCGAACGGGCGGGCAACAGGGCGCGAGGATGGCCGCGTGACTCTCGCCTTCCTCGCCGCCCTCGGCGGCATGGTGCTGTACGGGCTCGCGTCGGTGTCGCAGGGATACGCCGCCGCGCGCGCCAGCGGGCCGGCCGTGCTGCGTCATCCCGGCTACCTCGCCGGTCTCGCCGGAGACGGGTTGGCCTGGCTGTGCTCGCTGCTCGCCCTGACGCGGCTGCCGCTGTTCGCCGTGCAGTCGCTGCTCGCCGGGTCGCTCGCCGTCACCGTGCTCGTCGCGGTGCCCGTGCTCAAGGTGCGCATGGGCCGGCGCGACGTGGCGGCGGTCGCCGTCGTCACCGTGGGTCTGGTGCTCGTGTCGGCCTCCGCCGCGGCCGAATCGACGCGCCCGGCGCCGGGGTGGTTCGATCCGGCGCTGGCGGTCGGGCTCGTGCTGCTCGGGCTCGTCAGCGCGCTGGCGTACCGCCGCGGGCGCTCGGTGCCGCTGGCCGTGCTCGCCGCGCTCGGCTTCTCCGGGGCCGCGATCGGAGCCCGAGTCGCCCGACTCGGCGAGGGAAGCCTCGCCGCCACGCTCGCCGACCCGATGACCTGGCTGGTCGTCGCGTACGGCGTCATCGGCGCGGTGATGTACGCCCGCTCGCTCGAGCGCGGACCCATCGGTCCGGCGACCGCCGCGCTGTGGGTCGTCGAGGTCGTCGTGCCGGGACTGCTCGGGGTGGCCGTGCTCGGCGACACCGTTCGGCCCGGCTGGGACCTCCCGGCACTCCTTGGCGTTGCGCTCGCCGTCGGAGCCTGTGTCGTGCTCGCCCACAGCCCGGCTCAGGCGGGTTGAGCACTCGCTCGCGGGTGAGGCGGGCGCGCCGGCCCCGCCGCGATACTCGTGCGGTGAGCGCGGTCGGCCGACCATAGCGGACGGGATCGGACCTGTTCATCGTCGACGGTGAGGGGACCAAGCCACCTGAGGACAGGAGCCGACCATGTACTTTCCCGCAGTCCACGACGAACGCACGACGCTCGTCAACTACCTGGAGCAGCAGCTGAACGCCGTCCGCGACGCCTCCCACGGACTGACCGAGGAGCAGGCGCGGTCTCGGCCGCTGCCCTCGGAGCTGAGCCTGGCCGGCCTGCTCAAGCACGTGGCCTGGTGCATGTCCGGCGCGCTCGCCGGCGCCGGCCACGAACCCGACCCGGACCTCGACCTGGGCGACTTCTACGGCACGTTCGCCCTCGCCGCGGACGAGTCCCTCGAGCGCATGCGTGAGATCTACGCCCGCCTGTGCGAGCGCTACCTCGACATGGTCGGGTCCGCCGACCTCGACGCGACGATGCCGATGGGGCCGTTTCCCTGGTACGGGGTGACGCAGCCCAGCGAGGGTGCGCTGCGTTACCTCGTCGTGCACCACGTCGAGGAATTCGCCCGGCACGCCGGGCACGCCGACCTGCTGCGCGAAGCGATCGACGGCGCCAAGGCCGCCGAGCTCAACGCCGCCGTGGAAGGCCGCCCGGCGAACGACTTCGTCACGCCCTGGGCCCCGGCGACCTGAGGGGTGCAGCCGCCGGCCACTCACCGACGTCGCTGCTGAGCTGCTCGGCTACTCAGCGGCGCCGCCGGCGATGTTGACGTGCCAGGAGATCCCGAACTTGTCGGTGACCAGGCCGTAGTCGTCGCCCCACATCTGGCGCTCCAGCGGCATGACGACCTGACCGCCGTCGGCCAGCCTGCTCCAGAAGCCGCGCAGCGCGTCGGCCTCGTCGCCGGAGAGGCTGATCTGGATGTTGTTGCCGTGCACGAGATCCGGGCCCATGCCCTCGAACTGGTCGCTGGCGTACAGATGGAAGCCAGTGGGCGTCTCCAGGGCGGCGTGCATGATGCCGTCGATGTCGGTGCCGGCGTCTCGGAACGTCATGACGTTGAGCGTGCCGCCGAGCACGTCGGCGTAGAACTCCATCGCCTCCTTCGCCTGCCCGGAAAACGTCAGGTACGGGTTGAGTTGCAGGGCCATGAGAACTCCTTGATCGGTGGGTTTCCGGCACCGTACCCGCGACCGCCGACAAGACGGGAGAACGCGTCGTGAACAGCGGTTTTGTCCGTACCCCTGGCGTCGTGAAACAGGCGCGGGTCGCCGTCGCCCGGTCGTCTCCGTAGCCTGGCCGGCATGCCTCGACCGCAGCGCACCCTGCCCGAACCGGCCGCGATGATCGTCGCGCCTCAGCCGGAGCCGGTCGACGTCGGCGCCACCGTGCTGCGGGCCGGCGGCAACGCCCTCGACGCGACGATCGCCGCGGCCCTCGTGCAGGGCGTCGTCGACCCGCTCATGTGCGGGCTCGGCGGCTTCGCCCTCCTGCATCTCGCCGCGCCCGGCACCGAGCCGGTCGTGTACGACGGGCTCGGGCGCGTGCCCGGCTCCGCGACCCCGGACCTGTGGGCCGACCGCGTGCTCGGCGAGACCAGCGACGGATTCGGTTTCATCGTGCGCGATTTCGTCAACGAGTCCGGCCCCACGTCGGTGCTCGTGCCCGGCACCCTGCGCACGCTCGCCGACGCCCACGCCACCCACGGGCGCCTGCCGTGGGACGACCTCGTGCGGCCCGCGATCGCGCTCGCCCGCGCGGGCTGGCTCGTGCGCCCGCACGTCGCCACCGTCTTCACCCAGGACGAACGCCGCTACGGCCGCATGGACTTCGCCGAGAAGCTCGCCCTCACGCCCGACGGTCGCCGCCTCTACCTGCGCGACGACGGCACGCCCAAACGCCTCGGCGAACGCGTCGTCAACCCCGAGCTCGCCGAGGTCCTCGACCTCGTCGCCCGCGACCCCAACAGCCTCTACGAGGGCGAGCTCGCCGGGGTCGTCGCCGACGCCGTGACGCGCGACGGCGGGCTGCTCACCGTCTCCGACCTGCGATCATTCCACACACAACAGTGTGCGTCGATGCGTGCCGGCTACCGCGGCTGGGGAGTCGGGGTGCCCGCCCCGCCCGGCGGCGGCACCTACCTGCTGCAGGCGCTCGCGCTGCTCGAACGGCTCCTGCCCGCCCCGCCCGACGTGTGCCACAACGACGCCGAGCACCTGCGGCTGCTCGCGGAGGTCATGAAGACCGCGCTGCGGGATCGGGACCGGTACGCGGGCGACCCCGACTTTCCCGGTGATCCCGCCCCTGCGGCGGGGGCCGGCGAGGCGCCGCCCGACCTGCTCGATCCGGCCCGCCTCGACGGCCTCGCCGATGCCATCCGCTCCGGTCAGCGGGTGCGCATCGAACGGTTGCCCGCGGGTGACTCCCGGCACACCACCCACGTCTCGGCGGTCGACGCCGACGGCATGACGGTCGCGCTGACGCACACGCTCGGCAACCCGTCGGGCTACCTCCCGCCCGGCACCGGCTTCATGCTCAACGGCGGCATGAGCACCTTCGATCCGCGCCCGGGACGCGCGAACTCGCTCGCCCCCGGCAAGCGACGGCTGTCGACGATGAGCCCCACCCTCCTGTTCGACGCCGACGACCCCGCTCGGCCCGTCGGCACCCTCGGCGCTCCCGGCGCCTCGTGGATCGGACCGGGCATCCTGCAGGTCGTCTCCAACCTCCTCGACTGGGGCATGGGCACCCAGGAGGCGGTCGCCGCCCCGCGCATCGCCGCCACCGGCGACGCGATCGACATCTCCAACCGCATCCCGACCTGCGTGGAGGACGCGCTCACCGCGGACGGCTACGAGGTGCGGCGCTCCCCGCTGAGCTACGCCTTCGCGGGCGTCCACGCGATCACCGCCTTCGACGGGCGGCTGCGCGGGGGTGCCGACCCGCAACGCGACGGCTACGCGGCCGGGGTGCCCGCCGACGAACTGGGAGTCGCACACAGTCAGTACAAGTAGTCCCGGTAGGCGATGGCGATGTCGTCCGCCATGTCGCGCTCGGACGGTACAAGATCTGGCCGGTCGTGCGCCTGCGAGGCGCGCATATGATCGGCCCACATCCGGCTGGCGCGCGGCAACGTGCCCGGCGACACGTGCCGCGACGCGTCCCACAAGCGGGCGGCGCCGAGGGCGGGTTCGGTTCGCACGTCGGCGTGCTCGGGTTCGACGACGATGACGACGTCCGGCTCGTGACCGCGCACCACGCCGGTCGCCCGCAGCGCCGGATCGGTGCTCAGCGAAGCCCGCCCCCGCACCCGCGCGACCCGATCGCTGCCGGGCACGAACGCGGCCACGGCGACCCTCGGGTCGACGAGCAGATTGCGCATCGTGTCCGCGCGCCGATTCCCCGGCCGGTCGGGGATGACGATCCGGCCGTCATCGAGCACCCGAGCGGCGGGTGCCGGGTCGCCGCGCGGGCTGACGTCCGCGCCGCCCTCCGAGGGCGCGCACGAGGCGACCGCGAGGAACGGCGAGCGCAGCAGTGCCGACTGCCAGGAGGGGTCAGTTGTGTCATCGGCATCACACACAACGGACCCGTCCGCCGGTGACCAGAGCCGCGAGCGCAGCAGCGCCTTCGCGCAGTGCACGTACGCCTCCGTGACCTCCAACCGAGCCACTCCGGCGAGGCGCCGCAGCCGACCGTTGACCCGCAAGGTCTCGCCGACGCCCGGCACGAGCACGAGCCCGCCCAGCCGGCAGCCCTCGGGCAGGTCAGCGGGCAGCCCCGGCGCGTCGAGGCCGGTCTCGTCGCTGGTGAACACGCCCGGTGGCCCACCGAG
>JBDIAM010000018.1:0-23433 GCA_039812445.1 Piscicoccus intestinalis
ATCGCCGCGCCCGTGTGCCAGGCCGTGGACGCCGGGGCGATCACGTTCGCCCAAGGCGCCGCGCTGGTCCACGACATCGACACCCCCGACGTCCCCACCGACGCCGGGCAGAACGTCTGCGACGCCGTCCTCGCCTACGCGACCGCGAAAGCCGCCGCCACCGGCGCCCCCGTCGGGCAAGGCGTGTTCTGCGCCAAGAAACGCCGCGAGATGGTCCGCCACGTCAGCACCCGACGGCGCCGCGCCCGCGCGATCGCCGAGCGCACCGCCTGGGTCAGCCCCGGTGACGACGGCATCGCCTCCCTCGGCGTCACCGGCGCCGACGCTCGCTGCCTGGGCGCCTACCGCCGCGTCGACGCCATCGCCCGCGCCATCCGCGCCCAGGGCGATGGGCGCACCCTGGCCCAGCTGCGCTCCGACGTCGCCCTCGACCTGCTGCTGTACGGCCAACCACCCGCAGACGCCCCCACCAGCGTCGACCACCCCGGGGTCGGCGGCTGGCCCGCAGCAGTCGTCACCGTCGTCGTCTCGGCCGCCTCACTGCTGGGCCTGAACGACGAGCCCGGACTCGTCGAGGGTCACCCGGTCCCCGCGGACACCGTCCGCGAGGTCGCGTTTGCGGCGGGGTCGACGTGGCGCCGGCTCGTGGCCGAACCCCTCACCGGCTACGCCATGGCCGACACCAGCCCCTCCTACACACCCCCACCACGCATGGCCCGCGCCGTCCGCGACCGCGACGGCATCTGCCGCGCCCCCGGCTGCCACATCCCCGCCGCACGCTGCCAACTCGACCACGTCATCGAAGTCCGCGACGGCGGCACCACCCGCGCCGACACCCTCGCCGACGAATGCGAACGCCACCACCCCAAGAAAACCCGCCGACACTGGGCCGCCCACATCACCGGCGACGGCGTCATCCAATGGCACCTGCCCGACGGGCGGATCTACCCCACGTTCCCCATGGACTACCGCGAACTCGGACTCGACCCCGACCAACCCGACGAGCCCGATGAAGCCGACGAAGCCGACGAGACCAACGAACCCGGTGAGCCCGGTGAGCCCGGTGAGCCCGGTGAGCACGCGAGCCCCGCGGATGACGCAGACAACGCGAACACGCCGGTCGACGCTCGCCCCACTCCGCGCAGCACGAGCGACGCGAACGGCACGGGCGACGCGGCCGACGCGCAGCCCGAGACCCGGCGACGGCAGACACGAGACCGCGTACTCATCGACCGCGCCGACCTCGAAGCCCTCGACACCGACGCCCTCGCCCACCACCGCGAACTCGACGACATCCGCGCCCTCCTCGCCGACGAAGAAACCGCCCACGCCCACACCCGCGCCACCCTCGAAGCCCTCCGCGCCGAACACCCGCCGTTCTAGTGGTCGTCGTCGCGCCCGCGCCCGGGGTCGGGTCAGGCCCGATCGGCCGACTCGCGCCCGGCAGGCACGTCCCCGGGCATCGCGTAGCTCAGCCGCGCGACCAGGCCAGGATCGGCGTCGTGCAGGGTGATCTCGCCGCCGTCGCGGCGGGCCAGCTCGCGGGCGATCGCCAGGCCGAGGCCGCTGCCTCCTGCGTCGCGGTCGCGGGCGTCGTCGAGGCGGGTGAACCGGTCGAAGACGCGTTCGCGCTGGTCGGCGGGGATGCCGTCGCCGTCGTCGACGACCTCGATGAGCAGCCGACCCGCCTCCGTGCGCACCCGCAACGTCACCTGCTCGCGGGCGTGCCGCGTCGCGTTGTCCACGAGGTTGGCGACCGCACGTTGCAGCCCGGCGCGGTCGAGGTCGGCGACCACCGGCTCCGCGGGAGCCTGCAGGCGCACCGGCACTCGCGCCGTCGCGTAGCGCTGCACGAGGTCCGCGAGCAGCCGCATGACGTCGACCTCCTCAGGCCGGTGCGTCGAACGCGGGGAGCCGGCCCGCGCCAGCAACAATAGGTCGTCCACCAGCCGCGCGAGACGCTCGACGTCCGGCGCCAGCTCAGCCGCCAGGCTCTCGTCCGGGTCGGACCCCGTGGACCCCAACGGGTCGGATCCCCAGGACCCTGAGAACCCTGAGAACCCTGAGAACCCTGAGGACGCTGAGGCCTCCGAAGACGCTGAAGACGCCGAAGGCGACGAAGACTCCGCAGACGCCGAGCGGCCCGCGACGCGCTGCGCCACCTCGACCTGCATGCGCAGGCTCGCCACCGGGCTGCGCAGCTCGTGCGCTGCGTCGGCGACGAACCGGCGCTGCCCGTCCGCCGCGTCCTGCAGCCGGTCGAGCATGCCGTTGAGCGTCAGTGCCAGCGAACGGATCTCGTCCTGACCTGGCGGCACCGGCAGCCGCGCCGACTCATCGTCGCCCGCTCCGATCCGCTCCGCGCCCGCGCGCAGCGCGTCGACCGGACGCAGCGCCGCGCCGACCGCCTGCCACAGCAGCGCCGTCGCGATCGCCACGAGCAGCGGCACCCCGACGCCCAGTCCGAGCCACAGCCCGCGCTGGCTCTCCGACGGCGCCTCGATCGGCGACGCCGCCAACACCGTCAGTCCCCGCGACTGCGGCCCCGCGGGCACCGCCACCGCCCGCAGCGTGCCCGTCTCCGCGAGCCGGGTCGCGGGCACCTCGACCGCCGCGCCGCCCCGCGCGGACGCCAGCTCCGTCGCCGACAGCAACGGCGTGAGCCGGTCCGCGGCCAACGAGGCCGACACGACCGCCCCGCCGCCGTCGACGACCTGCACGAGCCGCGCCCCGGAGACCGGCAGCGTGGCCGGCAGCGTGTCCTGCGCCACCAGGACCGCGACCTGATCTGCGGTGCGGCGCAACTCGGCATCCAAACCCGAGCGTTGGGCGGCCAGCACGACGAGCGCCAGCGTCACCGCGCCGATCGCCAGCACGACCGCCAACAGCCCCGCCGTGATCGCGACGACCCGTGCGCGCAAACCGAGCCGCCTCACGACGAGCCGGCGGCTGCCAGCCGGTAGCCCAGCCCGCGCACGGTGACGATCCGCTCGCGCCCGATCTTGCGGCGCACGTGCCCGACGAACGCCTCGACCGTGTTCGGGTCGTCGCTGGCGCCGGCCCAGATGTCGTCGAGCAGCCGATCCTTGCTGACCGGCCGCGGGTGCGCCCGCACGAGATGCTCCAGCAGCAGGCTCTCCCGCCCCGACAACGCGATCGGCGACCCGTCGACGACGGTCTCCCGCGACGCCGGGTCGATCGAGATCCCCGCCGCGCTCAACAGCACCGGCCGCGGCGCCGGCGCCCGCCGCAGCAGCGCCCGCAGCCGCGCCAGCAGCACGACGAACGAGACCGGCTTGGTGAGGTAATCGTCTGCGCCGCAATCGAGCCCGTCGGCCTGGTCGTACTCGCCGTCCTTCGCCGAGACCATCAGCACCGGCACCCAGTTCTCCTCGGCGCGCAGGGTGCGCACGACGTCGTACCCCGACATCCGCGGCAGCATGACGTCGAGCAGCACCGCGTCGTACTCGCCGAACCGGGCCGCCTCCAACCCGCCGACCCCGTCGGTCGCGACGTCGACGACGAAGCCCTCCGCCGCCAGGCCGCGGCGCAGCGCCCGGGCCATGCCCGGCTCGTCCTCCACGACCAGCACCCGCATGCCTCCAGCCTGCCACGCGCAGTCCGGGGCCGCCGCCGGCCGGGCGCCGCCGCCCGAGGCTTTCAGAGTCGTGTCAGTCGGATCGGGGAGCATGGTGGGCATGACGCAGACGTCCGCCCGCCCCCGCCGCGACCGCACCGGCTCCCACCGTTGGGCCGTGCCGACCGTCATCGCCGTCGTCGCCGCGGGCGGCGTCGGCTACGCGGCGATCGGCGCGAACGCCTCCTCCGGGCTGGAGCCCAAGAGCGCCCAGGAGATCCTCGTCGGCATGCACGCCGCGAAGCCGCAGCCGCTGTCCGGCACGGTGGTCGCCAACGCCGACCTCGGCCTGCCCGACCTGCCCGGCATGGCCGACTCCGCCGAACTGACTTCTCTCGTCAGCGGATCGCACACCGTGCGGGTCTGGTACGGCGGCCCCGACAAGGTGCGACTCGCCAAGCTCGGCTCCGCCGGCGAGACCGACGTCGTGCGCAACGGGCGCGACCTGTGGGTCTGGTCCAGCGCCGAGAAGAAGGCCGTGCACCACGAGCTCTCCGGGAAGGAGGCGGCCGGCCACGCGGGCCCGAAGGCGCACCCGAGCCCGACCGGCTCCATGCCCGCCACCCCGCAGGAAGCCGCCGACGAGCTCGTCGCCGGCCTCGAGAAGGACTCCACGGTGACCACCGACTCGGTCGCCCGGGTCGCCGGGCGCGACGCCTACGAGGTCGTGCTCACCCCCAAGCAGCAGAACACCCTCGTCAAGAACGTGCGCGTGGCCGTCGACGGCGAGACCATGCTGCCGCTGCGCGTGCAGGTCAACTCGACGAAGCTGAGCAACCCCGCCTACGAGGTCGGTTTCACGAGCATCGACTTCGGCGACGTCGAGGACCGGCTGTTCACGTTCACCCCGCCCGCCGGCACGAGCGTCGAGGAGGCCGAGGCCGCCGAACATCCCGACGCCAAGGCGGGCTCGTCGGGTAAGAGCCGCAAGGCCGGCAAGAGCGAGCCGGCGGTCACCGGCCAGGGCTGGGAACGCGTGTACGTCTCCACGCTTCCCGACGGCGCCCTGCAGTCGATGGAGTCCGACACGCAGCCCCGGCGCGGCCCGCACGGCGGCGGAGACGGTGCCGGCGACGTGCTCGCCTCCCTGCCGCGCGCCTCGGGCACCTGGGGGAGCGGACGGGTGCTCGACGGCACGCTGTTCTCCGTCGTCATCACCGACGACGGCCGCGTCGCGGTCGGGGCCGTCGACTCCGCCCGCCTGACCGCCGCGCTGGCGAAGACCCCGCGGTGACGCTGCGTGCCACGAGCGAGACGGAGCCCGACGCCGCCGATCCGTCGGAGCCGTCGGCTCCGTCGGCGCGGCCGGGCCCCGGGCCGACCGACGACTCCGGTGAGGCCGCCGCACCGGCGGTCCGCACGGCCGGCTTGACCAAGTCGTTCGGCCGCCGCCGGGTCGTCGACGGCATCGACCTGCTCGTGCCCCGCGGGTCGATCTACGGCTTCCTCGGACCCAACGGCTCGGGCAAGACGACGACGATCCGCATGCTGCTCGGCCTCGTGCGGGCCGACTCCGGCGACATCGACGTGCTCGGGGAGCCGGTACCGGCGCGGGCCGCGCAGGTGCTTACCCGGGTCGGCTCGCTCGTCGAGGGCCCGGCGTTCCACCCGCACCTGAGCGGCCGGGCCAACCTGAGACGCCTCGACGCCGTCGACGCGCTCGCCGACCCGCGCACCTGCAACGACCGTGTCGACGCCGCCCTGCACCGGGTCGGCCTGCTCGCCGCGGCCGACAAGCGCTACCGCGCCTACTCCCTCGGCATGCGCCAGCGCCTCGCGATCGCCGCGGCCCTGCTCGCCGAGCGCGACCTGCTCGTGCTCGACGAACCGACCAACGGCCTCGACCCGCAGGGCACCCGCGAGGTGCGTCACCTCATCGGCAGCCTCGCCGCCGAGGGCGTCACCGTGCTCGTCTCCAGCCACCTGCTCGCCGAGATCGAGCAGGTCTGCACCCACCTGGGCGTCATGCGCGAGGGCTCGCTCGTCGCGCAGGGCACCGTCGAGGACATCCGCTCGCTCGCCCCGACCCGGGTGCGGGTGATCACCCCGGCGACCGGCCCCGCCGCGGCCACGCTGGAGCGGCTCGGCCTGAGTGACGTGGCGGTCACCGGCTCCGAGGTCGGCGCAGCCCTCGGCGAGGCCGCGCCGGAACAGATCGTCGCCGCGCTCGTCGCCGACGGCGTGCCCGTGCGCGGCTTCGAGGTGCGCCGGCCCCGCCTGGAAGACCTGTTCGTCTCGCTCACCGGGGAGGGTTTCGATGTCAGTGGCTGAGGCGACCGGCTCGAGCGGGGCGACCGGCTCGACCCCTGCGACCGGGGCAGTGGGGGCCAGCGGGGCAGCGGCGCGCTCCGGCTCCGGGCGGCGGACCCGACCCGTCGGCTCGTTCCTGCGGCTCCTGCGCTCGGAGTTCGCGCTCATCGCGGGCCGCCGCCGCAACCAGGTCGGGCTGCTCATCCTCGCCGCGGTGCCGCTCATCCTCGCCGTCTCAGTCTGGTATACCGCCCCGACCGGCACCCGCGGCCCGGCCTTCTTCACCCAGATCACGTCCAACGGCATGTTCGTCGCGCTCACCGCGCTGACGGTGCAGATGCCGCTGTTTCTGCCGCTGGCCGTGGCCGCGCTCTCCGGCGACGCGATCGCCGGCGAGGCGGGCGGCGGCACCCTGCGCTACGTGCTCACCGTGCCCGTCGGGCGCACGAAGCTGCTGCTCACCAAGTACCTCGCGGCGCTCCTCGGGCTCCTGCTCGGGGTGGCCGTCATCGCCGTCGTCGGGGTGGTCGCCGGCGCCCTGCTCTTCGGAGTCGGTCCGGTGCCGACCCTGTCCGGCACCGAGCTCGGCTACGCCGAGGGCCTGGGCCGCGTCGCCCTCGCGGCCGGTTATGCCGCGTCGGCGCTGGCCGCGGTGCTGGCCGTCGGGCTGTTCATCTCCACCCTCACCGAGCAGCCGATCGCGGCGATGATCGCCGTCGTCGTCGTGACGATGACCATGCAGATCCTCACCGGCCTGAGCCAGCTCGCCTGGCTGCACCCCTACCTGCTCGTCTCGCACTGGACCGCCTTCGCCGACCTGTTCCGCGACCCGGTCTTCACCGAGAACATGCAGCGTGGACTGCTCGTCTTCGCCTGTTACGTGCTCGGCGGCCTCGCCCTGGCGATCTGGAATTTCCGCCGCAAGGATCTGACCTGCTAAGACCCGGCGCCCCGTGGCACCGCGCCCAGCTCGTTGCCCGCGACGAGTTCACATTTACTAGGATGTCCTAGTAAATTGGGGTCATGACGATCATCGAGGATCAGCAGGGACAGGCGAGCCGCACGGCGAACCCGGCGGGCGACGCCGCCTCGAGCGCCGCGTCGCCCGGCCGTGCGCGCTGGCAGGAGCGGTTCGACGCGGCGCAGGCCAAGGGTCAGGTGCGCGACGCCGACTTCACGACGCTCTCGGGCATGCAGGTGGAGCCGGTCTACGGGCCGAGCGCGGCGGCGGAGGCCGCCGACGAGCGCATGGAGCGCATCGGCTGGCCCGGCGAATTTCCTTACACCCGTGGGCTGCACGCCACCGGATACCGCGGCCGCCCGTGGACGATCCGGCAGTTCGCCGGCTTCGGCAACGCCCGGCAGACCAATGAGCGCTACAAGATGATCCTCGGCCGCGGCGGCGGCGGGCTGTCCGTGGCGTTCGACATGCCGACGCTCATGGGCCGCGACTCCGACGACCCGATGAGCCTGGGCGAGGTGGGGCACTGCGGGGTGGCGGTCGACACCGTCTCCGACATGGACATCCTGTTCTCCGACATCCCGCTCGGCGACGTGACGACCTCGATGACGATCAGCGGCCCCGCCGTGCCGATCTTCTGCATGTACCTCGTCGCCGCCGAGCGCCAGGGCGTCGACCCGAGCGTGCTCAACGGCACCCTGCAGACCGACATCTTCAAGGAGTACATCGCGCAGAAGGAGTGGCTGTTCGAGCCGCAGCCGCACCTGCGCCTCATCGGCGACCTCATGGAGTACTGCGCGTCGAACATCCCCGCGTACAAGCCGCTGTCGGTCTCCGGCTATCACATCCGGGAGGCGGGCTCGACCGCCGCGCAGGAGCTCGCCTTCACCCTCGCCGACGGCTTCGGCTACGTCGAGCTCGGCCTCTCCCGCGGCCTCGACGTCAACACGTTCGCGCCCGGGCTGAGCTTCTTCTTCGACTCCCACGTCGACTTCTTCGAGGAGATCGCGAAATTCCGTGCGGCCCGGCGCATCTGGGCGCGCTGGATGCGCGACGTGTACGGCGCGACGAGCGAGAAGGCGCAGTGGCTGCGGTTCCACACCCAGACCGCCGGCGTCTCGCTGACCGCCCAGCAGCCGCTGAACAACGTCGTGCGCACCGCCACCGAGGCCCTCGCCGCGGTGCTCGGCGGCACGAACAGCCTGCACACCAACGCCCTCGACGAGACCCTCGCGCTGCCCACCGAGCAGTCCGCCGAGGTCGCGCTGCGCACCCAGCAGGTGCTCATGGAGGAGACCGGCGTGTGCAACGTCGCCGACCCGCTCGGCGGCAGCTGGTACGTCGAGGCGCTCACCGACCGCATCGAGGCCGAGGCCAACCGCATCTTCGACCGCATCCTGGCGATGGGCGGCAGCGACCACAGCACCGCCGACCTCGGCGCCCTCGCGCAGACCGTCCGCGAGAACGTCGGGCAGCAAGGCCGGCAGTGGCCGATGACCGCGGGCATCCTGCGCGGCATCGAGGACGGCTGGTTCATGGCCGAGATCGCCGACGCCGCGTTCCACTACCAGCTCGCGCTCGAGCAGGGCGACAAGAAGGTCGTCGGCGTCAATTGCCTCACCGAGTCGGTGAGCAGCGAACTCGACATCCTGCGCGTCAGCCACGAGGTCGAGCGCGAGCAGGTGCGCGAGCTGTCGGAGCGCAAGGCCGGGCGCGACGCGGAGGCGGCCCGCGCGGCCGTCGAACAGATGGTCGCCGTGAGCCGCACCGAGGAGAACATGATCCCGGCGATGCTGGCGGCGGTGCGGGCCGAGGCGACCCTCGGCGAGATCTGCGACGCCCTGCGCGTCGAATGGGGCGCCTACCGCGAGCCCGCCCGGTTCTGAGGCGAGGCGCCGGCCCCGGCAGCCACCGGGGCTGGCCCTCGACGTGTCGGCGGCGTCGGACACAATAGGTGCCATGTCGGATCAGCCAATGATGCCTCGTGCCGCGATGCGCGGCGCCGTCGACCTCTCCGGCCTCGGCCAGGCCCCGAGCGCCCCGCCGGCCGGCGGCGGTGCGGGCGCCGGCGCCGGCAGCGCGGGCGTGCGCATGGACGCCACGGAGGCCGGCTTCCAGGACGCCGTGATGTCGACCCGCGAGGTCGCCGCCCTCGTCGTGCTGTGGTCGGCCGCGCACCCGGAGACCGAACAGGCCGTCACCAACGCGGTGACCATCGCCTCCCAGCAGGACGGCCGGCTGCGGGTCATCGCCGTCGAGGTGCAGGCCAACCCGCAGATCGCGGCCGCCTTCCAGGCCCAGCAGATCCCGATGACGCTCGGGCTCATCGGCGGCCAGCCGGTGCCGCTGTTCGCGGGCGTGCAGCCCGCCGACCAGCTCGCCCCGGTCGTCGCCGAACTGCTCAAGGTCGCCTCGCAAAACGGCGTGACCGGCCGCATCCCCGACGCCAGCGGGCCCGAGCAGGAGCCGGCCGAGCCGCCCGTCGACCCGCGCTTCGAGGCCGCCTTCGACGCCGTCGAGGCCGGCGACTACGACACCGCGATCGGCGCCTACCAGCAGGTGCTCAAGGAGAGCCCCGCCGACGAGGAGGCCAAGGCCGGGCTCGCGCAGGTCAAGCTGCTCAAGCGCGTCTCGGCGGCCGATATGGGGCAGGCGCGCGACGCCGCCGCCGCGAACCCGGCCGACGTCGACGCCCAGCTGCTGGCGGCCGACTTCGACCTCGTCGGCGGGCACGTCGAGGACGCGTTCTCCCGGCTCGTCGACCTCGTGCGGCGCACCGCCGACGACGAGCGCAACGCGGTCCGCACACACTTGTTGGAGCTCTTCGAGATCGTCGGGCCCAAGGACGAGCGGGTCGTCAAGGCGCGCCGGGCGCTCATGAGCGCCCTGTTCTGACCCGGATCGGGGTGTCCCGACCGCTGCCGTTGCCTACCCCCGGGTAGCTCCGTACCGTCGCCGCATGATGTTCAACGCGCCAGCCCGGCCCGCGGGGGTCGACGCCTCCGCGTACCTGCTCCCGGCCGACGGTGCCGCCGCCGCCGAGCGCCGCACGCACCCGCGGCACACCGAGCCGTTCGGCCTCTCGATGCCGTCGCGGCTCGCCGACCTGCCCGACGAGATCGCCGGCAGCGTCGCCGACGCCTGCGACGACAACTTCGGGATCGCGGGGGAGGCCCACCGGGGCCAGTGACGGCCGGCGGGCCGGGCCGCCTTTGGCCGCCCCTCGACTCCGGCCGCCTGGGGCCGCCTGTGGCCGCCTGCGAAGTGGAACAAGCGGGCCCGGCTCAGCGGTGGGTCGGCAGCGGCAGCGCCAGCACGCCCTCGACCTCCGCGACGAGCGGCAGGTCACCGGCCCGGTGCGGCTCGGTGATGACCGGCCGTTGCCACAACCGGCAGTACAGGTCCTCGCCGGTCGCCGACAGGATCCCCACCGGGCGCACCGTGCCGTCGACCGGGTCGTCGCCCGCGACGTAGATCGCCGGGTCGGCCCGCTGCTCGCCGCGCTCGTCGGTGCCGACGAGCTGCGCGAGCGTCACCAGCCACGTGGAGCCGGTGTCGGTCGCGACCACGCGCACCGTGCGACCCGCCTCCGGTCGCAGCGTCGCCCACGCCGGCCGCTCGCCGCGCATGACGCGCAGCGCCTCGTCGACACCGTCGGCGGCGAGGGCGTCGTCGATCGGGGAACGCATGCCGCCGTCGGGCGCGGCGGTCAACTCCGCGTCGAGCCGGTGGATGCAGGCCTCGTGCGCCTGCCGCCGGATCGTGAAGGAGACGGTCTGCTCGCCCCACCACGTCCAGCGCGGCTCGTCCGCGGGGGTGTCGGCGAGCGCCCGGGCCAGCTCGTCGGTCTGCGCGCGAACGGCCTCCAGCAGGCCGGGCCGGGAGTCGGGCCGCGGCGGGGGCTCGATCGCCTGCGCCGCCGGCGCCGTCGTCACCCCGTTCGCCACGACCTGGCGCCAGAACGACTGCACGGTCAGCACGTGGAAGAGCAGGTCGTCGGCGCTCCAGCCGGGGCAGGTGGGCACGGCCGCTCGCGGATCGGTGGCCGCGAGCACCTCGACGAGGCGGTAGGAGTCGGCGCTCAGGTGCCGCAGGTAGGTCGCGTCGTCCAGCCGGGTGGTGTTGGCGAGCATCGGTTCACTCTAGGCACTCGCCAGGGGTTCGGTCGTGTCGATGCGAGCCTCGCCCAGGCGGCCGAGGATCTGCGCGACCGTGACCTCCAACGACATCCCCGACGTGTCCAGCCACAGCCCGACGCGGGGGGTCTGGGCGACACTCGCCGCGAGGGTCTCGAAGGTCGCGCTGTCCGCCGGATCGCGTTGGTCACGCGCTCCGCGCGGGTCATGGCCGTCGCGGCGGCCGCGGGCCTGCTCGCGGGCGCGCAACGTCGCGAGCGTCGGCGCGAGCATGACGACGTGCAGGGGTTCGGGCGAGACGAAGTCGACGAAGTCCGCGAACAGGTCGCCGACGACGGAGTCGCTGACGACGACGTCGAAACCGGCCCGTTGGTAGGTCTCGGCGACGGCGATCGCGGCGCTCCAGCGCAGGTAGACCTGCTCGAGCGCGTCCCGCGAGAGCGGCAGCACGGCCGGTGCGGAGCCGGTGACGACGAACCCGGCGAGCACCTCGCCGTCGAGATGCACGGCCCGCGGCAGGTAGCGGGCCAGGGCGTGCGCGACGGCGGTCTTGCCCGCCGCCCGGGCGCCGGTGACGAGCACGAGCCGGCCTGTTTCGTCGGTCATTTCGCCAGCGTAAGCGCGGCGGGCGACGGCTCACTCGGCGAACGTCAGCGCGGCAGGCCCACGCGCGGACCGCGGGCGTGCCGTCCGTGGCGCCGGTCGCGGGACACGCGACGGTCCAGGCAGGTCGCGACCGTGGTCCCGGGCGCGGCCGCGTGGGTCGTCGCGTAGCGGGCGGCCATCGCGACGCCGACCATCGTCCAGGCGAGCAGGGCGATGCGGGAGGTGTTGGCCGGGTCGTCGACGAGGCTCGCCGCGGCGAAGGCGGCCAGCCCACTGCCCGCGGCGGTCGCCGCGATCGATCCCGACCGCGCGGCCTGCACCACGTGCCAGGCGACGATGAGCGTGATCGCGACGAGCGCGCCGAGCCCGAGCCACCCGGTGGTGACCAGCTGGTCGAGCCACAGGTTGTGGGCGTGCTGGAAGGCCTCGTCGCCGGGCACCCGGGCCGCGATGACGTCGCCCGAGCGCCCCGGGCCCACCCCCAGCGGGTTGGCCGCGGCCACCTCGAGAGCCGCGCCCCAGACGTGCGAGCGCACGCCGCCCCCGAGGCCGGTCGTCATCGCGAGCGCCGTCGCGGCGAGGCCCGTTCCGGCGACGACCCCACCGGCGATGAGCCGGCGCCGGGTGGGGCGGCGCAGCACGAACCAGGCGGCGAGACCGACTCCGGCGGCGAGGATCCCGCCCCGGGAGCCGGTCAGCACGAGCGCCACGACCCCCGCCCCGACGACGCCGTAGGCGAGGGCGCGCTGCGAGCGCTGCGGCCACGACATCGCCGCGGCCAGCGCGAGCGGCAGCAGCAGGACGAGGAAGGCGGCGAGCAGGTTGGGGTTGGGAAACGGCCCGACGGCCCGCACGAGCACCACGGCGTGGCCGCACGTGTCGATGCTGCCGTCGAGGGCGCCGCGGCAATAACCGGTCGGGATGCCGGAGGCGGTCTGGCGCACGGCGGTGAGGGCGGCGGTCGCGACGGCGAGGAGTCCGAGCAGCGAGATGCCGGCCCACATGTCGGGCGAGGCGCGGCGGACCCCCATGGCGAGATAGGCGGCGCCGACGGCGGTGAGCAGGCTGCGCCACAGGGCCCAGTCGCCGTGGCGCCACGACGCGAGCGCGGCGGCGAGCAGGAGCGCGACGACCGCGACGTCGAACGGGCGGCGCCAGCGCAGGTCGCGCGCGCCGAGACGCCCGGTCGAGACGAGCAGCGCGAGAAGGCCGACGAGGAGCACGACCCGCAGCGGGGTCAGCACGCCGACGATCGCGGTGTCCGGCAGCACGTCGGCGGTGGACTCGGCGACGACCAGGGCGAGGCAGGCGAGGGCGATGGTCCGCACCCTCTATGTCTGCCCAACCCCGGTGGCCGGCAGCCGGATCGGCGGCGAACGCCGGGCCACCATCGATCGACGACTCGGCGCGCGGCGAGCGACCGACCGGTGCTCAGCCCCTCGGCGGGAGCCGGTGCGGCAGGGCGGCGGCGTCGAACACACCGTCTCCGAAGTAGCCGGTGACGCCCTCGATGCGGCCGTCGCGCACGTCGAGCACCTGGTACTGGAAGCGGGCGTAACCGGAGTCGTCGCGCAGGTACATGCCGAGCGCAGGGCGGCCGTTGGCGCGGGTGGCGACGAAGGCGAGGTCGCCGGAGGCGGCGGCGGGGCAGTGGGTCGCGGACAGGTCGATCGCGTCCTGGGCGCCGGAGTACCAGCGGTCGAACGGCGGCATCTGCCAGACGAGGTCGCTGGTCAGCACGTCGGTGAGGCGCGCCAGGTCGTGGGCCTCGAAGGCGGCGACGAAGTCGGCCACCGCCTTCTCGTCCTGCGGGCTGAGCGCCGGCAGCGACTCGGGCTCGACGTCGCCGACCGCGGCGCGGGCGCGCTGCAGGGCGGAATTGACCGCGGCCACCGTGATGTCGAGGAGCTGCGCGGTCTCGGCGGCGCTGAACCGCAGCACCTCGCGCAGCACGAGCACCGCCCGCTGCCGCGGCGGCAGCAGCTGCACGGCGGCGACGAACGCCAGACCGACGCCCTCGCGCGCCACGCTGGCCTCGGCCGGGTCGGGCGCCGCGCCCTGCCACAGCACGCGCTCGGGCAGCGGCTCGACCCAGGCGAGGTCGTCGCGGCTGACGAGGTCGGCGCGCGGGTCGCCCGGACCCTGCCCGAGACCCGTCGGCAGCACCCGCCGGGACGCCGAGGTCAGCGCGGACAGGCACGTGTTGGTCGCGATCTTGTACATCCACGTGCGCACCGACGAGCGCCCGTCGAAGGCGTGGAAGGCCTGCCAGGCGCGCAGATACGCCTCCTGCACGCGGTCCTCGGCCTCGGCGGCCGAGCCGAGCATGCGGTAGCAGTGCGCGAGCAGCTCCGGGCGCAGCGGCGCGGCGAGCGCCGTGAACGTCTCCGGCGAGCGGTCTCCCGGCTCCGGCCGCGCTGTCAGCGCTGTACCGGCCGCGGCCGCGCGGGTGGTTCGGGAGCCGGTCATGACGGCATCGCGTCGGTCATCGCCGACTCCTCCCCGGGGAATGCCCCCGCCGCGCGGGCTCCGGCCAGGTCCATCCACATGATTTCCCAGATGTGCCCGTCGAGATCCTCGTAGGAGACGCCGTACATGAAGCCCTCGTCCTGGGTGCGCACGACGCGCCCGCCGCCGGCGACGGCGGCCTGGGTGAGCCGGTCGACGTGGTCGCGGTCGTCGGCGGACAGGCACAGCAGCGCTTCGGGAGCCAGCCGAGTCGCCGCCGTGTCGCTCGCGCTCGGACCGTCGTGGAAGCTGTCGAAGAAGTCGCGGCGCAGCAGCATCGCGTAGATGTTCGGCCCGAGTTCGACGGCGACGCACCGCTCGTCGTCGCACATCTCCTCGTTGAAGCCGTAGCCGAGGCTGTCGAAGAAGCGCCGGGAGGCGGCCGGGTCGGCGACGGGCAGGTTGACGAAGATCATCTGGTGCATGGCGGTCCTTCCGGTGGCGGCCGCTGCGGTGTGCGTCGGCTCTACCCTGACAGACCGGCTCCGGCCGCGGAACTCATCGCACCGCCTCCGCCGTCGGGGTGCGCCGGCTCAGGTCGTGAGCGGGTTGATCCACGTCGGAAAGCGCGCGAAGTCGCTGTCGACGGAGACGACGCCGACCCCGTCCTGCCCGCGAGACTGCGTTCTCGGCCCGCGAGACGGGACCACCCGGTTGCCGCGAGACCAGCTCCGCGGAGGCGATCCCGCGGCAGCCGAACGGTCCTGTCCGATAGCACAGGCTCCCGTGCGGATGAGGACGGTGACGAAGAAGACGTCCGCGCTGAAGAGGGCGATCATCCGGGGCCCGTCGCTCGCAGCGGTCAGTCCCGGGTGTCGGCCATCGTGAGCGCCACGGTGTGTGCGCCCAGGCGAAGGGAGACCGATGACCCGTCGCCGGCGGGCGGGGGATAGGTGCCCGCTACGGGCGCCTCGAAGAGGGTGAGCAGGTCACGTCTGGGATCGACCACGAGATAGGCGCCGACTCCGGCGCGCGCGTACTCGGCGGCCTTGGTCAGCCAGTCGCGGGCCGCCGAACTGGGGGAGACGACCTCGACGACGAGGGCCACGTCGGCGGGGGAGACCCACCAGTCTTCGGCCGTGAACCCGCCGGCGACGCCGGCCGAGACGACCACGAGGTCCGGAATGCGAACCGTCGGCTTGGTCGAGTCTGCCGTCATCGCCACCGCCACCTGGGTCACCGCAACGAACTCGCGCCCGGTGGCCGCCTCGATGCGCGTGCCCAGCCGGAAAGCCGCGCGGCTGTTGACGAAAGACTCGCTGGGGACCATCTCGGGGATGCCCTCGACGAGTTCGTACTGTTCGTCGTCCGGCGAATGTGTCACCAACTGGCGCCACGCATCCAGATCCATCGGCGTCGGCAGCGGGGTCATCGCCGTCATCGGGCTCCCTCCTTTCTTACGAGTGTCGCGCACGTGAGAAGCCACGTCCACGCTGCTAAGAGGAGGCGCTCATGGTGCCCCACGAGTCCAGGCCACCGCCGAAGTTATCCACAGGCGTCCGTGGTCGAGGTCTCCACGGGCGCCGGCCGATCCGCACGGCGAGGGGCCCGGCCTCCGAGCCGGGCCCCTGCTGTGAACTCGTGCGAACTCGTGCGAACTTCGAGCGGTCAGCCTCCGAGGGCGGCGGAGACGACCTCGCGGGCCTCGGCCTGCACCTGGGCGAGGTGCTCGGGGCCCTTGAACGACTCGGCGTAGATCTTGTAGACGTCCTCGGTGCCGGACGGGCGGGCCGCGAACCACGCCGACTCCGTGACGACCTTGAGGCCGCCGATCGCCGCGCCGTTGCCCGGGGCCTCGGTGAGCTTGGCGATGATCGGCTCGCCCGCGAGCGTGTCGGCGGTGACGTCGGAGGGAGACAGGTTCTTCAGCTTGGCCTTCTGCTCGCGGTTGGCCGGGGCGTCGACGCGGGCGTACGCCGGGTCGCCGTGCTTGGCGACGAGCTCGGCGTAGTGCTGGCTCGGGCTCTTGCCGGTCTTGGCTTGGATCTCGCTGGCCAGCAGGGCCAGGATGATGCCGTCCTTGTCGGTGCTCCACACCGTGCCGTCGAAGCGCAGGAAACTCGCGCCCGCCGACTCCTCGCCGCCGAACGGCCCGGAGCCGTCGAGCAGCCCGGGCACGAACCACTTGAAGCCCACCGGCACCTCGACGAGCTTGCGGCCCAGATCGGCGGCGACGCGGTCGATCATCGAACTGGACACCAGCGTCTTGCCGATGAAGCCGTCGGCCGGCCAGTTCTCGCGCGCGCCGTAGAGGTACTGGATCGCGACGGCGAGGAAGTGGTTCGGGTTCATCAGGCCGGCGTCGGGGGTGACGATGCCGTGCCGGTCGGAGTCGGCGTCGTTGCCGGTGGCGATGTCGTACTTGTCCTTCTGCTGGATGAGGCTGGCCATCGCCGACGGCGAGGAGCAGTCCATCCGGATCTTGCCGTCCCAGTCCAGCGTCATGAACCGCCACGTCGGGTCGGCCAGCGGGTTGACGACCGTCAGGTCGATCCCGTGGGCCTCCGCGATCGCGCCCCAGTACTCCACCGAGGCGCCGCCGAGCGGGTCGGCGCCGATGCGCACGCCGGCGTCCTTGATGGCCTGCAGGTCGATGACGTTCGGCAGGTCGGCGACGTAGATGCCCTTGAAGTCGTACGGCTCGCACGCCGCCCGGGCCTGCGCGAACGGCACCCGCTTGACGCCCTCCATGCCGGCCTTGATGTACTCGTTGGCCTTGTCGGCGATCCACCCGGTGGCGTCGGTGTCGGCCGGGCCGCCGTGCGGCGGGTTGTACTTGAAGCCGCCGTCGGTGGGCGGGTTGTGGCTCGGGGTGACGACGATGCCGTCGGCCAGTCCCGTGTGCGCCGGCAGGTCGTCGACGCCGCCGATCTTGCCCTTGTTCGCGCGCAGGATCGCGTGCGAGACCGCCGGGGTCGGGGTGTAGCTGTCCCCGGAGTCGACGAGCACCGTGACGTCGTTGGCGATGAGCACCTCGAGCGCCGAGGCCCACGCCGGCTCCGACAGGCCGTGGGTGTCACGCCCGATGAACAGCGGGCCGTCGAAGCCCTGCTGCGTGCGGTAGTCGACGATCGCCTGGGTCGTCGCGAGGATGTGGTCCTCGTTGAAGGACGTCTTCAGGGCGCTGCCGCGGTGGCCCGAGGTGCCGAAGGCCACCTGCTGATCGACGTTCTCCGGGTCCGGCCGCTGCGTGTAGTACGCGGTGATGAGGTGAGGCACATCGACGAGGTCACTGGGTTGGGCGGGGGTTCCGGCGCGGGAGTCGTTCATGCGCCCATCTTTGCAGCGTTGCCCGTCCCGGACAGCTCAAGCGTTCTTCCCGTTCGCACACCGACGCGGCCGGTGCGGCGGGGCTCAGCCGGGCCTCAGATCTCGAAGTCGACCGACTCCACCGCCGGGCGCTTGGCGCTGCGACCGTCTCCGCTGCTGCGGCCGCTCAGGTGCCGGCGGATCCACGGCGCGAGGTGCGTGCGCGCCCATTCGCGATTGGCCGCGATCGTCGCGAGCCGGGTCAGGTGCGGGGCGGGCGGCAGGGTGTGATCGGCCTCCTCGACCTCCAGGCCGAGGGTCCACGCGGCCTGGTCGGCGACGAGCCGGTGCCCGGCGGTCGTGAAGTGGATGCGATCCGGCGCCCACATGCGCGGATCCTGTAGCTCCCGCAGCGTCCACAGGTCGACGACCCGGCAGTCGTGCCGCTGCGCGATGCCCCACACGTGCGCGGTCAGCTCGGCCATGCGCGGGTTGACGCGATTGACCAGCGGGGCGAAGCCGATGTCGGGGGCCGAGACCATGAGCACGTCGGCGCCAGTGTCCCGGAGCCGGGTCACCGCCTCCTCGAGACCGTCCGCCACCTCGTGCAGGCTCACCCGCGGGCGCAACAGGTCGTTACCCCCGGCCGAGATGCTCACCAGGTCCGGAGTCAGTTCGAGCGCCGCCTGAAGCTGCGGACCCGTGATGTCGGCCAGCAGCCGGCCGCGCACCGCGAGGTTGGCGTAGCCGAAGTCGCGGCCCAGGTCTGTGTTTCGCCGGGCCAGCCGCGCGGCGAGCCGGTCGGCCCACCCGACGAAGACATCGGGATCGTGGGCGGAGACGTCCATGAGGCCCTCGGTGAACGAATCCCCGATCGCGACGTAGCGCTCCCAGATGCGGTTTTCTGGACCCACGCTCGACACCTCCTCGGTCTGCCGACCCCACTCGGCGAAAGCCGCTCGCCGCCAAGGTTACCCGGCAGTAATCGAGGGAGCAGGGTCGGGTGCGACGGCCCGGCGCCGGCGGATTCCATCCGCGCGCCAGGCCGGCGAGGCACCCTGGTCGGATGGGAGACACCGAGCCGCACGACGGCCATCGATGCGTGGCCCGGGTGCCGATCTTCGCCACGCTCACGCCGGCCGACCAGGATCTGCTCACCGCGCTCGCCCGACCCACGACGCTGGCCGCGGGGGAAGAGCTCTACGGCTCGCTGGCCGACACTCCCCGGCTGCTCGTCGTGCACAGCGGGCGCCTGATCGTCCATCGCACGTCCGTCGACGGCGGCGAGCGGGTGCTGCGGGTGCTGGGGCCGGGTGACTTCTCGGGGGAGCAGGCGGTGCTGACCGGCACCCGGGCTGTGGACGATGTCCGCGCGACAGAACGCACACAACTGTGTGTCTTCGAGCATCGAGACATCACCGCGCAGCTGTCCCGCCATCCGGCGGTGGCGCTGCGCATGCTCGCCAGCCTGGTTCGTCGGTTGGGGGTCGCCGAAGACCGGATCGCCTCCTTGACCTCCCGGGATGTGACCGCCCGGCTGGCCGACTACCTGCTCGAACTGCCGGGCCATATCAACGACGGGGCGGTGTACGTCGAGCTGCCTATCGCCAAGAAGGATCTCGCGTCGCTGCTCGACACCACCGCGGAGTCGTTGAGCCGGGCGCTGGCCCGCCTCGCCTACGCTGGCATGGTGGCCGTCGACGGGAGTCGGATCACGCTCCTCGACGTCGATTCCCTCGCCCGGCGCGCCGACGGATGACGACGCCCTCGAGGTCGCCGCACGGGACGAACGGGTGGCGCCACACGCGTGAATCGGTGGAGGCCGCGGCGTTGTCGCCGACGACGAACAGGTGCCCCTCCGGCACGGTCCAGATCTGGCGGAACGCGCCGCGCGGGGCGCGACCCTCGCGCTCGGCGTGGCCGTCCACCGACAGCCGGCCGGCCTCCATCGTGACCACCTGTCCGGCGGCGGCGAGAACGCGCTTGATGTATCGGTTGTGTGTCACAAGCCGGTCGTTCGTTCCGGGCTCGGTGTGCCGCAGCACGACCACGTCACCAGGCCGCACGCCGAGCGCGGCGGGTCGGGTGAGCACGACGTCACCCGCCCGCAGCGCCGGCTGCATCGAGGCTCCCGCCACACGAGCCACCGGGGTCCACCGAGTCACCGGGCCGCCGCGTGCTCGTGGGGGTGGGCGTGTTCGTCGACATGCCCTTTTCCGTGGCCGTCGACGAGCTCGGAGTCGTGCGTGTGCTCGTGGTCGTGCCCCTCGGCGTAGTGGAAGAAGTTTACGTACGCCGCCAGGTACTCGCGGCCGGCGTTCACGTCGTCGACGTCGAAGTCACGCCTCGCCAGAGCCTCCTCGAAGCGGCGGTGCAGTTCGGGCCACCGCTCGTCGGCCGTCAGTCCGCGCAGTTCGCCGTCGTCGCCGGCCGCCAAGGCGCGATCGGCGGCCGACACGACCGGGTCGACCGGGGCGCCGGGGGCCTGGATGCCGGTGAACCCGACGCCCTCGCCCATCCGGTGCAGCCGCACGAGGGTCTCCAGGAACAGCCGGTCCGACACGCGAGCGGCCGCTGGGCTCGTCGTGCGCACGGCGAGCGCGTCGTCGAAGACGGCCTGCAACTCCGCCTCCCCGGAGGCCGGGATCCATTTCAGCGCGTGGTTGAGGTTGCCGGTGTCCAGGGCTCGTCGGCCGTCGGTGACGGCCGGCCCGTCGGCGGTGTCGCAGTGCGCCTGCGCGACCGGCACGATGCGGGCGAGGAGCGAGCGAAGGATGGTGGTGCGGAACATGACTGCCTCCTGGCTACGTCGGGGAGTTGATGTCCTCGACAGTAGGCAGCCGGCAACCAGGTCGCCTTGACGCAGATCAAGCCGAAAGCCAAGCCCTCGCGCCGAGCCCAGACGCCGAAAACTGCGTGTCGCGGTGAGAACTGCGGCACGAACCGCAGTCCTGACCACGACACGCAGTTCTCAGGGTCGTGTGGGTGGGGGGTAGGGGTGGGTGGGGGCGTCAGGCGGTGCCGGCTCCCGGGGTGGTCTCGGACGAACCGGCCTTGTCGTGGCCCCCGGAGGTGCCGACGCGCGGCTCGGCGAGGTGCTCCGGCTCGATGCCGGAGGCCACCGCCTCGTCCTCCTGCACCGGGGTCTGCTTCAGCTCGGGGCGGTCCTGGCCCTTGGTCTGGGCCCGCAGCGCCTCCTGCTGAGCCGGCTTGGGCGCGTTCTCGGAGGCGGTCTCGAACGCCTGCGCCGACACCGGCTCCTCGTCGGCGGGCTCGAAGTAGACCGCGCCGAGCTTGGGCAGCGTCACGAGGGCCGAGTACGGCTGGCCGTGCCAGGGGATCTCCTCGGCCTCCACCTGACCGAGGTTGCCGACGCCGGCGCCCCCATAGTCGAGGGAGTCGGTGTTGAGGATCTCCTTCCACGGGCCCTTCTTCGGCAGCCCCACCCGGTAGTGGTGGTGCTCGGAGCCGGAGAAGTTGGTCACGACGGCCACCGTCGGCCGCTCACCGTTCTCGCCGGCCTTGCCGAACCGCAGGTAGGAGTAGGTGTTTCCGCTGGCGTCGTTGGCGTCGATCCAGCTGAAGCCCTGCCAGTCGTTGTCCAGCTCCCACAGCGCCGGGCGCGAGGTGTACAGGTGGTTGAGGTCCTTGACGAGCTTGTGCATGCGCCAGTGCGGCTCGTGGTCGAGCAGCCACCAGTCGAGGCTGCGGGCGTCGGCCCACTCGGCCTCCTGGGCGAACTCCTGACCCATGAACAGCAGCTGCTTGCCCGGGTGGCTCCACATGAACGCGTAGTACACGCGCATGCCCGCCAGCTGCTCCCAGCGGTCGCCGGGCATCTTGCGCAGCATCGAGCCCTTGCCGTACACGACCTCGTCGTGGCTGATCGGCAGGCAGAAGTTCTCGCTGTAGGCGTACACCATCGAGAACGTCATCTCGTGGTGGTGGTACTGCCGGTAGATCGGCGACAGCGAGGCGTACTCGAGCGTGTCGTGCATCCAGCCCATGTTCCACTTCAGGCCGAAGCCCAGGCCGCCCATGTAGGTCGGCTTGGTGATGCCGGGCCAGCTGGTGGACTCCTCGGCGATCGTCACCGCGCCGGGGTAGCGCCGGTAGACCGTCGCGTTCATCTCCTGCAGCAGCTGCACGGCCTCGAGGTTCTCCCGGCCGCCGTACTGGTTGGGCAGCCACTCGCCGTCGTTGCGGGAGTAGTCCAGGTACAGCATCGAGGCCACCGCGTCGACCCGCAGCCCGTCGATGTGGAACTCCTCGATCCAGTAGCTCGCGTTGGCGACGAGGAAGTTGCGCACCTGGTTGCGGCCGAAGTCGAAGATGTGCGTGCCCCAGTCGGGCTGCTCGCCGCGGCGCGGGTCGGGGTGCTCGTACAGCGCCTGCCCGTCGAAGTTCGCCAGCGCGAACGCGTCCTTGGGAAAGTGCGCCGGCACCCAGTCGAGGATGACGCCGATGCCGTTCTGGTGCAGCTTGTCGACGAGGTAACGGAACTCGTCGGGGGAGCCGAACCGGGAGGTCGGGGCGTAGTAGCCGGTGACCTGGTAGCCCCACGACGGCCCGTACGGGTGCTCCATGACGGGCAGGAACTCCACGTGCGTGAACCCGAGGTCCTTGACGTAGTTGACGAGGTGCTCGGCGAGGTCGACGTACGAGCTGCCCTGGCGCCACGAGCCGAGGTGCACCTCGTAGATGCTCATCGGGCGCTCGTGCGGCGGCAGGCCCTCGCCGCGCTCCTGCATCCAGTCCGCGTCGTTCCACTCGTAGTGCGTCTGCTCGACGACGGAGGCGGTGGCGGGCGGGCACTCGGTGTGCCGCGCCAGCGGGTCGGCCTTGCCGCGCCAGTAGCCGTCGGCGCCGAGGATCTCGTACTTGTACGTGGAGTTCTCGCCGACGCCCGGCACGAACAGCTCCCAGACCCCCGACGAGCCCAGCGCCCGCATCGGGTACGCCTGGCCGTCCCAGCGGTTGAAGTCGCCGACGAGGCGGATCGCGCGGGCGTTCGGTGCCCACACGGCGAACGACGTGCCGGTGACCTCGCCCATCTGGCCGGGGTAGGTGCGCACGTGCGCACCGAGCACCTTCCACAGCTCCTCGTGGCGGCCCTCCCCGATGAGGTAGAGGTCCATGTCGCCGAGCGTCGGCAGGAAGCGGTAGGAGTCGTCCTGGGTGTGCTCGACCCCGTCTCCGTAGGTGACGAGCAGCCGGTAGTCGGAGACGGTGACGCCCTTGATCTGCCGGACCCAGACGCCCTCGTACTCGTGGTCCATGTCGAACGTCGTGCCGTCGGGCAACTGGATCTGCACCGACTGCGCGAGCGGGCGCAGCGCGCGGATCGTCACGCCGTCGTCGTGCGGGTGAGCGCCCAGAACACTGTGCGGATCGCCGTGGCCGCCGCGCACGAGCAGGTCGATCGTCTGCGGCGCGACCCCCAGCGGCTCGTCGTGGAAGTCCACCGGTCCCGCGGGGGCGGCCTGGCCCGCAGCGGCGGCCTGGCCCGCAGACGCGCTCTGCGCGGAAGCGTCTTGGGTGGCGGGAGCGGACTGGCCCGCAGGAGCGGCCTCGACCGCGGGCGCGTCGGCGGAGTCCTCGACGGCGGGGGCGTCCTCGTCCGCGCCGGAGGTGTCGATGGTCGGCGACAGCTCGCCCGAACTCAGTCCGGAGGCGGGGGCGGCCGGGGCGTCCTGCTCGGCCTGCGCCGTGGGGGGTGCGACGAACTCGGTGGCCTCGGCTGGGGCGGGCCCGTCGGGGCTGCTCGGTGGGTTCTGCGAGGTGGCCATCTGGGAAGAATTCCTCTCGTCGGAACGGCCCGACGGCCGGGCCGTCGGTGTGTCGTGGACCTCGTCGGCCCCGTCGGCGCTGCTCGGGGCGGATCGGTCAGGGGCGGGTCGGTCGGGCGGAGCAGTCATGGCGGTCACGGCCTGCGGCGAAGGGTCGCACAGCCGCTCGACGGCGGCGACCGGAATGCCGAGCCACGCGGGGCGATTACGCGCCTCGTAGACGACCTCGTAGAGCGCCTTGTCGAGCAACAGAGCATCCAGCAGCGTATCCGTCTCGACATCCGAACGGGGGGTTGC
>JBDIAM010000019.1:0-21350 GCA_039812445.1 Piscicoccus intestinalis
CACCGGCGCCCTGTCGCCGCGCATCCTGATCGGCGCCCCCGGGTGACACGTTGTCGGCGCGTCGAGCGAGGCCAGAGACGAGAACGGCTTACACACTCGGACCCGTGCGTCGATCCGAGGGCGCCGGCAACCCCGTGAACTGCGGTGATGCGCGCGCCCTCCCGGCCGCGGGTCGAGTGTGTATGTCACCTTCGTCTCGGCTCGCCGAGCGCCCCCGCTCGGGCGGGCCTCGGACTGCTTCGGCCGGGCTTCGGACCCCGCAGCGGCCTCGGGCGGCCCCGGACCGCGCCGGACGGCGCCGCAAGAGGTCTCAGCCGCGCGAACGGGCAGCGCGGCGACCTGTCAGCGGCGGCAAGAGGCAGCGCGGCGGCCGGTCGGGGAGCGAACCAGACAGCGCGGCGGTCGGTCGGGGCGCGAACCAGGCAGGGCGGCGACCCGCGGGGGGTAACGGGGCGAACAACGAGTGCGGTGATCTATCGGCCGCGAGCAGGGGCGTCGGTGAGTCAGCGGTTGAACCGCAGCGAGACCTCCCGGCCCCCGCTGGAGTTGGAGCCGACGTCGACCGGCACGCCCTGCTCTTCCGCGATCCGGCTGACCACGTCGTTGATGCACTGTTCGCTCTCGGTCTGGGACGGCAGCGACAGGCACTCCTGGATCTCGCCCCAGTGCGGCTGCATCGCGCGGAACGCCACGAAGTAGCCGACGCTCAGCACCCCGGCGAGGAGGACGGCGATGATGCCGGTGATCAGTCCGGTCACGGCCATGCCCCGGCCCGCCCGCCGACCCCGGTTGGGGGAGCGACCCATGCGGGAGAACGCGATGATCGCGAGCACGATCGCGAACAGCCCCACGAGCACCGGCACGAACGGGAACCAGAAGATCAGCAGCGCGATGATGCCGAAGATGAGGGCGGCCAGCGCCGCGCCGCGGCCGGGGGTGCGCTTGCCGACGTACGGGTCCTCGTAGTCCTGCTGGTAGGAGGCGTACTGCGGCTGCTGCTGGTAGCCCGGCTGGTCGTAACCCTGTTGATAGCCCTGGTAGCCCTGGTTGCCGTAGCCCTGTTGCTGATAGGACTGCTGATACGTCGGCTGCTGGTAGCCCTGTTGGTCGCCGTACGCGGACGACCCCGACGATCCAGACGGAGGAGGCGGCGGGTAGGCGCCGCCGCCCGACGAGTAACCCTGCTCGCCGGACCTGCCCGAGCCCGAGTCGTATCCCTGGCCGGAGCCCGAGTCGTATCCCTGACGGGATCGGTGGCCGTACCCCTGGCCGTACTCCGCGTCGGAGTCCACCGGCGTGATCGGCCGGGTCGCGTCGTACTGCGGCTGGTCGAGACCCGCGTCGTCCGCGCGGTACGCGTCGCGACCGCCCTCGCTGCGGTCGTCGTACCGGTCGTCGTACCGGTCGTCGTACCGGTCGTCGTACCGGTCGTCGTGGCGGCCCTCGTAAGCGCCGTCGCTGCGGTTGTCGTAACGATCGTCGTAGCGGTTGTCGCGGTCGTCGACGTCGGGGCGGTAGGGCTCGGTGAGCGCGTCGTCGCGCGTCGAGTCGTCGCGGCCGGGACCGCGGGACGTCGAGCCGGAAGACCCTGGGCTGTCGCTCATGTCGCTGTCTCTCCTGCCTGCCCTGGCCGATCCGCCTGACTCACCCGCCCTGGCTGATCGGTTGCTGATCGGTTGCTGATCGGTGATCGATCTGGGGCTGACCTGTGGCTGATCGGTTGCTGATCTGTGACTGATCGGTGGTGCGGGCCTGGTCACCACAGTAACCGCCCGGTGAGCAACGAGCGGATTCGGCGCCCGGGAACGGCCCCGCTAGCCTGAGGGGCGTGGCATCCGTTCTCGACGACATCATCGCCGGGGTCCGCGAGGACCTCGAGGCGAGGCAGCGCGAGGTCAGCCTCGCAGACCTCAAGGAACGAGCCGCGCGAAGGCAGGAGGCCAAGTCGGGCCTCGACGCGCTGCGCGGACGGCCCGGCGGCGTGCGGGTCATCGCGGAGGTGAAGCGGTCGAGCCCGAGCAAGGGTGCGTTGGCGATGATCGCCGACCCCGCGGCCCTGGCTCGCGACTACGAGGCGGGCGGCGCCAGCGTCATCAGCGTGCTCACCGAGCGGCGCCGCTTCGGCGGCAGCCTCGACGACCTCGTGGCCGTGCGCGCCGCCGTGGACCTGCCGGTGCTGCGCAAGGACTTCATCGTCACCTCCTACCAGCTGTGGGAGGCACGAGCCCACGGCGCCGACCTCGTGCTGCTCATCGTCGCGGCCCTCGGGCAGGACGAACTCGTCGGCCTCATCGAGCGCGCACAGTCGTTGGGGATGACGCCGCTCGTCGAGGTGCACGACGAGGAGGAGGCGGAGCGGGCCGTGGCCGCCGGCGCCGAACTGATCGGCGTCAACAACCGCAACCTCAAGACGCTCGAGGTCGACCGCACGACCTTCGCCCGCGTCAGCGCCGCGTTGCCCGACAACATCGTGCGGGTCGCGGAGTCCGGGGTGCGCGGGCCGCACGACGTCATCGAGTGCGCGCGCCGCCAGGCCGACGCCGTGCTCGTCGGCGAGGCGCTCGTCACCGGCGGCGACCCCCGCAGCGCGGTCGCCGACCTCGTCGCCGCGGGCGCCCACCCCGCGGTGCGCCAGGGCGCGAAGCCCTGACCGGGACCGGCAGCCAGGCCGGCAATCCCGGTAAGGGCCACGGCAAGCCCCGACAACCCGCCCGGCAAGCCCCGAGAAGCCCCGACAAGTCCCCCCCCCGACAGCCCGATAGACAGCGGAGGCGAACGCGCCGCAATGACGCACTCATCTGACACAACCGGCTCCGCCGGCGCCCACCCGCTGGGCCCCCAGGAGTTGGCGCAGCGCCTCGGTGACGCGGCCCGTCCCGGCATCGGCCGCTTCGGGGAGTTCGGCGGGCGGTACGTGCCCGAGGCCCTCGTGGCCGCCCTCGACGAACTCGACGAGGCCCGTCTCAAGGCCGAGTACGACCCGGAGTTCACCGCCGAACTCACCAGGCTGCACCTGACCTACACCGGCCGCCCGAGCCTGCTCACCGAGGTCCCGCGGTTCGCCGAACACGCCGGGGGCGCGCGGATCTTCCTCAAGCGCGAGGACCTCAACCACACCGGCTCCCACAAGATCAACAACGTGCTCGGGCAGGCGCTGCTGACCAAGCGGATGGGCAAGACCCGCGTCATCGCCGAGACCGGAGCCGGTCAGCACGGTGTCGCGACCGCCACCGCCGCCGCGCTCATGGGCCTGGAGTGCGTCGTCTACATGGGGGAGCGCGACACGCAGCGCCAGGCGCTCAACGTCGCCCGCATGCGGCTGCTCGGCGCGCACGTCGTCGCGGTGAAGAACGGCAGCCGCACCCTCAAGGACGCGATCAACGAGGCGATGCGCGACTGGGTGACGAATGTGTCGACGACGCACTACGTCATCGGCACCGTCACCGGCCCGCACCCCTTCCCGGAGATGGTGCGCAACTTCCACCGGATCATCGGCGACGAGGCCCGCGCCCAGCTCATGTCGGAGATCGGCGCCCTGCCGGACGCGGTGTGCGCGTGCGTCGGCGGCGGCTCCAACGCGATGGGCATCTTCCACGCGTTCGTGCCGTTCGAGCAGGTGCGGCTGTACGGCTTCGAGGCCGGCGGCGAGGGCATCGACTCCGGCCGGCACGCCGCGCGTTTCTCCGGCGGCACCCCCGGCGTGCTGCACGGCGCCGCGAGCTACCTGCTGCAGGACGAGGACGGTCAGACCGTCGAGTCGCACTCGGTCTCCGCGGGGCTGGACTACCCCAGCGTCGGGCCCGAGCACGCCTACCTGCACGACACCGGCCGCGCCGAGTACCGCCCGATCAGCGACTCCGAGGCGATGGAGGCGTTCCGGCTGCTGTGCCGCACTGAGGGCATCATCCCGGCCATCGAGTCGAGCCACGCCCTCGCCGGGGCCCTGCAGGTCGGCCGCGAGCTCGGCGACGAGGCGGTCGTGCTCGTCAACCTCTCCGGCCGCGGCGACAAGGACGTCGACACCGCCGCCCGCTGGTTCGGTCTCATCGACGGCGACGAGCTCGTCGAGGCGGAGAAGAAGAAGGCGGCCGAGCCCGTCGAGGACTCGGCGGGGAGCGGGGCATGACACGCATCGAGGACGTGCTGGCGGCGGCGAAGGAGCAGGGGCGCGCCGCGCTCATCGGCTATCTGCCGGTCGGCTACCCGAGCGTCGAGGGGTCGCTGGAGGCGATGACGGCGCTCGTGGAATCCGGCGTCGACATCGTCGAGGTCGGGTTTCCGTACAGCGACCCGCTCCTGGACGGCCCCGTCATCCAGGCCGCCGCGCAGCACGCTCTGGCCAACGGGGTGCGGCTGCGCGACGTCTTCCGCGCCGTCGAGGCGGTGACGGCGGCCGGCGGCGCGGCGGTCGTCATGAGCTACTGGAACCCGATCCTGGCCTACGGGGTCGACCGGTTCGCCGCCGACCTCGCGGCCGCGGGCGGCAGCGGCATCATCACCCCCGACCTCATCCCCGACGAGGCGGGCGCGTGGCTGAGCGCCGCGGACGCGCACGGGCTGTGCCCGATCTTCCTGCTCGCCCCGAGCAGCACCGCGGACCGCATCGCGCTGACGACGAGCGCGTGCCGCGGATTCGTGTACGCGGCCTCGCTCATGGGCGTCACCGGTGAGCGCACGAGCGTCGGGGAGGCGGCGGGCGCGCTCGTCGCCCGCGTCCGGGAGGCGACCAGCGAGTCGCAGCTGCCGATCTGCGTGGGCCTGGGGGTCTCCAACCGCGAGCAGGCGGCCCAGGTCGCGGCCTTCGCCGACGGTGTGATCGTCGGATCCGCCCTGGTCAAAGCCCTGGACCCGTCCAGGCCGTTCCCAGCGGCGCTGACTAGCCTGCGCGCCGGAGCGCGCGAGTTGCGCGCCGGGGTCGAGGAGGGACGAACGCCACGATGAGCCGGATTGCGCCGTCGGACGCACCTACGCGTCGCCCGACCGAATCGAGCGGCCTCCTCGGGTACGCCCCGGCCGACTGGATCGGTCTGCTCGCGCGGCTCGTGCTCGGTGGCGTGCTCATCGTCGCGGGCGGCCTCAAGGTCACCTCGCCGCTGGTGTCGGCGCGGGCCGTGCAGGCCTACCAGATCTTCCCGTTCGACGTCGCCGCGTACATCGGCTACGCCCTGCCGGTCATCGAGATCATCGTCGGGGCGCTGCTCGTCGTCGGCCTGTTCACGCGCCCCGCGGCGATCGTCGGCACGCTGCTCATGGCCGCGTTCGTCGTCGGCATCGCCTCCGCCTGGGCCCGCGGGCTGACGATCGACTGCGGCTGCTTCGGTGGCGGGGGCCAGGTGGGGGAGTCGGAGACGACCTACGGTCTCGACCTCGCCCGTGACCTCGGGCTCGCCGCGCTCGGCGCCTGGCTCGTCGTGCGTCCGCGCTCGGCGTTCGCTCTCGACGCCCGCCTCGCGGGCGGAGCCTGAGCGATGGGTAAGGCTCGGCCGCGCACAATGGTCTGCGACACGAGTCACGTCTGATCGCAACAGCATCCAGTTCACCGAACGCACGAGGAGCCCGACATGACCTCCGACAACCAGTCGAAGGCCGACCGCAGCAGCCGGCAGGCGAAGATCGACGCCGCCGGCCCGAAACCCAGCAAGGCGCGGCCGGTGCTCATCGCCACGGTGGTGCTGGTGACCTTGCTGGCCCTGGGCGCGGCCGTGTTCTTCGGCAGCCGCTCGAGCGCCCCCGACGCGTCGCCGGCCGCCAGCGGCAGCGCCGACTACCCGCCGAGCGCCACCGGCCCCGAGGGCGGCATCTCGGTCAACGCCGACAAGGTGCAGGAGAACACCCCGCGGCTGGACGTCTACGAGGACTTCCAGTGCCCGGCGTGCCAGCAGATCGAGCGCGCGCTCGGGCCGACGATCAAGCAGATGGCCGACGCCGGGGAGGTGCAGGTCGTCTACCACATCAAGACGTTCCTCGACGCCAACCTGCGCAACGACGCCTCGATGCGGGCGAGCATCGGCGCGGCCTGCGCCGACGACGCCGGACGCTTCCAGGCGTACCACGACCAGGTCTACGGCAACCCGCCCGCGCAGGAGGGGCAGGGCTGGACCGACGAGCAGCTGCAGCAGTTCGCCGGCTCCGCGGGCCTCAGCGGGCAGGCGCTGACCACGTGGCAGCAGTGCACCGCGCAGAAGAAGTACGAGGCGTACTTCCAGCGGGTCGAGGAGGCCACCGCCCGCGACGGCATCACGAGCACCCCGAGCTTCCGCGTCAACGGCAACGACTTCAAGCTCGACGAGCAGCAGGTCGCCTCCGCCGAGGACTTCCGCACCAAGGTCCTCGCGGCCGCCAAGTGATCTCGACCGGCCGATGATTCTCGCGAGCCTGCCGATGGTGCCGGCCCAGATCCCGAGCCCGACGCAGGGCGTCTGGTATCTGGGGCCGGTGCCGATCCGGGCCTACGCGCTGTGCATCCTCGCCGGCATCGTCGTCGCGGTCTGGTGGACCCAGAAGCGGCTCGACACCCGCGGCGGCCAACCCGGGCAGGTGCTCGACCTCGCGATGTGGGCGGTGCCCTTCGGCATCGTCGGCGGGCGGCTGTACCACGTCGTCTCCTCGTACCAGCCGTATTTCGGTCCGGGCGGGAATCCCGTTGACGCGCTGAAGATCTGGCAGGGCGGCCTGGGGATCTGGGGCGCCGTTGCGCTCGGCGCGGTGGGCGCGATCATCGCCTGTCGCCGCTACGGCGTGCCGGTGCGCGACCTCGCCGACGCGATCGCCCCGCCGCTGCTCGTCGCGCAGGCCATCGGCCGGCTCGGCAACTGGTTCAACAACGAGTTGTACGGCGGCCCGACCGACCTACCGTGGGGGCTGACGATCCACGCGTGGAACCACGCGACGGGCGAGGCGGTGCGCGACGCCGCCGGCAACCCCGTCGTCCTCGGCACGTTCCACCCGACGTTTCTCTACGAGGCGCTGTGGTGCCTGTTCGCGGCCGCCGTCATCGTGCTCATCGAGCGCCGCACCCGGCAGCCGCGCGGCGCGCTCATCGCCTGGTACCTCATGCTCTACACCCTCGGCCGCGGGTTCATCGAGAACGTGCGGATCGACGAGGCGAACCACGTGCTCGGGCTGCGCCTCAACGTGTGGACCTCGGTGGTCGTCTTCCTCGGCGGCGCGGCGCTGCTGTTCGCCCTGCGCCGTCGAGAGCGCGCCGACCGGGCGCAGCCTGCCCAGCCCGAGCAGCCCCAACAGCCTCAGCAGCCCGTGCAGTCCCAACAGCCCGAGCAGCCCGAGCAGCCCGGGACGTCGCAGTCGCCCCAGGAGCTGGCGGGACGCGAAAAATCCGAGCGCTCCGGTGGCGTCGGCGACGGGGTGGTGTAGGCGCCGGTGCGCGCTGCTGGCAGGATGACACCACCGCACCTTCAGGCGGGCCGAGACCGATGTCAGCGACCGCTGAGCGGGTGATCGGCCTGCCGCCCCGCTGAGACAGCCGTATCAGCATCTGAAAGTCTGCGTGTTCGACGGCGCGCGGCCGTGAGTATTCTGTGCGTACTCGCGCGGCCGCCGTCGTCTTGCGCCCCGGTGCCGGTGACCCTTCACCGGCGCTGCTCTTCATAGTCGATAAGGACGGTGGTTGCCGATGCCCGGCCCCCTCTTCACGTCCCAGCCCGCGGCCCAGGGTCTGTACGACCCGGCCTTCGAGCACGACGCGTGTGGTGTCGCCATGGTCGCCACGCTGCGCGGAACGGCCGGTCACGACATCGTCGAGCACGCCCTCACCGCGCTGCGCAACCTCGACCACCGCGGCGCCACCGGCGCCGACCCCCGCGTCGGAGACGGTGCCGGCATCCTCATCCAGACCCCCGACGCGTTCTTCCGCGACGTCATGACCGAGCAGGGCGTCGAGCTGCCCGCCGCCGGCGGGTACGCCGCGGGCATGGCCTTCCTGCCGCTGGAGGAGGCCGCGCGCGCCGCCGCCGTCGAGTCCGTCGAGCGCGTCGTCGGCGAGGAGAACCTGCGGGTGCTCGGCTGGCGCGAGGTGCCCGTCGACCGCGACCTCGTCGGCGACATGGCCCGCGACGTCATGCCGTACTTCGCCCAGCTGTTCGTCGCGCCCGTCGACGAGTCGGTGACCGGCCTCGACCTCGAGCGGCTCACCTTCTGCGCCCGCAAGCGCGCGGAGAAGGACGCCGACGTCTACTTCCCGTCGCTGTCCGCGCGCACCCACGTGTACAAGGGCATGCTGACGACCAATCAGCTCTCGCAGTTCTACCCCGATCTGCTCGACGAGCGGATAGCCACCGAGCTGGCCATCGTGCACTCCCGCTTCTCGACGAACACGTTCCCCAGCTGGCCGCTGGCGCACCCGTACCGGCTCATCGCCCACAACGGCGAGATCAACACCGTGCGCGGCAACCGCAACTGGATGCACGCGCGCGAGTCGCTCATGGTCTCCGACGTCATCCCCGGCGACCTCGAGCGGCTGTTCCCGATCTGCACGCCGGGCGCCTCCGACTCCGCGACGTTCGACGAGGTGCTCGAGCTGCTGCACCTGGGCGGGCGGTCGCTGCCGCACGCGGTGCTGATGATGATCCCGGAGGCGTGGGAGAACCACGCCGAGATGAGCCCGGCCCGCCGCGCGTTCTACGAGTTCCACGGCTCGTTCATGGAGCCCTGGGACGGACCCGCCTGCGTCGCGTTCACCGACGGCTCCCTCGTCGGCGCGGTGCTCGACCGCAACGGGCTGCGCCCCGGACGCTGGTGGGTCACCGACGACGGCCTCGTCGTGCTCGGCTCCGAGGCGGGCGTGCTGCCCATCGACGACGAGCACATCGTGCGCCGCGGCCGGCTCAAGCCGGGCCGCATGTTCCTCGTCGACACGCAGGCGGGCCGCCTCATCGAGGACGACGAGATCAAGTCGGAGCTCGCGGGGGAGCACCCCTACGAGGAGTGGCTGAACGCCGGTAAGGTCCGCCTCGCGGAGCTGCCCGAGCGCGAGCACATCCTGCACACGCCCTCGTCGGTGGCGCGCCGCCAGCAGACCTTCGGGTACACCCAGGAGGAGCTGCGGATCATCCTGTCGCCGATGGCGCGCACCGGCGGCGAGGCGCTCGGCTCGATGGGCACCGACACGCCGATCGCGGTGCTCTCGGCCCGTCCCCGGCTGCTGTTCGACTACTTCAGCCAGCTGTTCGCGCAGGTGACGAACCCGCCGCTGGACGCGATCCGCGAGGAGCTCGTGACGAGCCTGGGCACGTCGCTGGGCCCGGAGTTCAACATCCTCGACCCCGGCCCCGGCCACTGCGGGCAGATCGTGCTGCCGTTCCCGGTCATCGACAACGACGAGCTCGCGAAGATCGTGCACATCGACGAGGACGACTTCGGCGAGACCGACGGCCCCGCCCGCACCGTCGTCGTGTCCGGCCTGTACGAGGTGGCCGGCGGCGCCGGTGCCATGAAGTCGCGTCTGGAGATGATCTTCAAGGAGGTCTCCGCGGCGATCGGCCGGGGCGCGGAGTACATCGTGCTCTCCGACCGCGACTCCGATGCCGACCACGCGCCGATCCCGTCGCTGCTGCTCACGGCCGCGGTGCAACACCACCTCATCCGCACCAAGCAGCGCACCCGCGTCGGGCTCGTCGTCGAGGCCGGCGACGTGCGCGAGGTGCACCACGTCGCGCTGCTCATCGGCTACGGCGCGGGCGCGGTCAACCCGTACCTGGCGATGGAGACCGTCGAAGACCTCGTGCGCCGCCGCGGCATCACCGAGGTCACCGCGGAGAAGGCGGTCGCCAACCTCATCAAGGCGCTCGGCAAGGGCGTGCTCAAGGTCATGTCGAAGATGGGCATCAGCGCCGTCTCCAGCTACCGCAGCGCACAGGTCTTCGAGTGCGTCGGCCTGAGCAAGGAGGTCGTCGACGCCTACTTCACCGGCACGACGAGCCGGCTCGGCGGGGTCGGCCTGGAGTCGATCGCGGCCGACGTCGCGGCCCGGCACGCGCAGGCGTTCCCCAAGGACGGCATCAGCCCGAGCCACCGCGTGCTCAACATCGGCGGCGAGTACCAGTGGCGCCGCGAGGGCGAGCCGCACCTGTTCGACCCGGAGACGGTCTTCCGCCTGCAGCACAGCACCCGCAACCGCCGCTACGACATCTTCAAGCAGTACACGCAGCGGGTGAACGACCAGTCCCACCGGCTCATGACGCTGCGCGGGCTGTTCGAGTTCGACTCCGACCGGCCGAGCGTTCCGATCGAGGAGGTCGAGCCGGTCAGCGAGATCGTCAAGCGGTTCAACACCGGCGCGATGAGCTACGGGTCGATCTCCAAGGAGGCCCACGAGACCCTCGCGATCGCGATGAACCACCTCGGCGGGCGGTCCAACACCGGTGAGGGCGGGGAGGACCCCGAGCGGCTCCTGGACCCGGAGCGGCGCAGCGCGATCAAGCAGGTCGCCTCCGGCCGGTTCGGCGTGACGAGCCTGTACCTCACGCACAGCGACGACATCCAGATCAAGATGGCCCAGGGCGCCAAGCCGGGCGAGGGCGGCCAGCTGCCCGGCCCGAAGGTCTACCCGTGGGTGGCGCGCACCCGGCACTCCACGCCGGGAGTCGGGCTCATCAGCCCGCCGCCGCACCACGACATCTACTCGATCGAGGACCTCGCCCAGCTCATCCACGACCTGAAGAACGCCAACCCGAGCGCGCGCATCCACGTCAAGCTCGTCGCGCAGGTCGGAGTCGGTACGGTCGCGGCGGGCGTCAGCAAGGCCCACTCCGACGTCGTGCTCATCTCCGGGCACGACGGCGGCACGGGCGCCTCGCCGCTGACGTCGCTCAAGCACGCCGGCGGGCCGTGGGAGCTGGGCCTGGCCGAGACCCAGCAGACGCTCATCCTCAACGGCCTGCGCGACCGGATCGTCGTGCAGACCGACGGGCAGCTCAAGACCGGCCGCGACGTCGTCATCGCGGCGCTGCTGGGCGCCGAGGAGTTCGGTTTCGCGACCGCGCCGCTGGTCGTCTCCGGCTGCGTCATGATGCGCGTCTGCCACCTCGACACGTGCCCGGTCGGCGTCGCCACGCAGAACCCCGAGCTGCGGGCCCGCTTCTCCGGCAAGCCCGAGTTCGTCGAGACGTTCTTCGAGTACATCGCCACCGAGGTGCGCGAGCTGCTCGCCGAACTCGGCTTCCGCTCGATCGAGGAGGCCGTCGGGCACACCTCGATCCTGCGCAAGGGCGCCGCCATCGAGCACTGGAAGGCGTCGGGGCTCGACCTCACGCCGATCTTCGCGGAGGCGGCGCCGACCGACTCCCAGACGCGGTACTGCTCGAAGGAGCAGGACCACTCGCTCGACAAGGCGCTCGACAACGAACTCATCGCGCAGGCGGCCCCGGCCCTGGAGCGCGGCGAGAAGGTGACGATCGAGGCAGGCGTGCGCAACGTCAACCGCACGGTCGGCACGATGCTCGGGCACCACGTCACGAAGGCCCACCCCGACGGGCTGCCCGACGACACGATCGACGTGACGCTGACCGGGCAGGCCGGGCAGTCGTTCGGTGCGTTCCTGCCGCGCGGCGTCACGCTGCGGCTCGTCGGCGAGGCCAACGACTACACCGGCAAGGGCCTGTCGGGCGGGCGCGTCGTCGTGCGGCCGTCGCGGGAGTCGCCGGTGCTCGCCGAGGCCAACGTCATCGCCGGCAACGTCGTCGCCTACGGCGCGACGAGCGGCGAGATCTTCCTGCGTGGCCAGGTGGGCGAGCGCTTCTGCGTGCGCAACTCCGGCGCGACCGCGGTCGTCGAGGGCGTCGGCGACCACGGCTGCGAGTACATGACCGGCGGCACGGCCCTCGTGCTCGGCCGGATCGGGCGCAACTTCGCGGCCGGCATGTCCGGCGGCGTCGCCTACGTGCTCGACATCATCAGCGAACGGGTCAACACCGAGCTGGTCGACGTGCTGCCGCTGCGGCCGACCGACCTCGACGTGGTGGCGACCCTGCTGCGCAAGCACGCCGACGAGACCGGCTCCGCCGTCGCGGCCGCGCTGCTGGCCGACTGGCCCGAGCAGAGTCAGCGCATCAGCCTCGTGCTGCCGCGCGACTACCAGCGGGTGCTCGACGTGCGGGCCGCGGCCGCCGACGAGGGTCTGGATCTCGACGGCAACCAGGTGTGGAACCGGATCATGGAGGCATCCCGTGGCTGACCCCCGAGGCTTTCTCAAGAACCGCGAGCGGGAACTGCCCGCCCGCCGTCCCGTGCCCGTTCGTATCAAGGACTGGAACGAGGTCTACGAGCCGCAGCCCGTCGAGGAACTGCGGCAGCAGGCGGGCCGCTGCATGGACTGCGGTATCCCGTTCTGTCACTCCGGCTGCCCGCTGGGCAACCTCATCCCGGAGTGGAACAACTTCGCCTGGCAGGGCCGCTGGCCCGAGGCCATCGAGCGGCTGCACGCGACGAACAACTTCCCGGAGTTCACCGGGCGGTTGTGCCCCGCGCCCTGCGAGACGTCGTGCGTGCTCGGCATCAACCAGCCGCCGGTGACGATCAAGCAGGTCGAGGTGACGACCATCGAGCGCGCCTTCGACGACGGCCGGGTCGTGCCGATCCCGCCTGAGCGGCTCAACGGGCGCACGGTGGCGGTCATCGGCTCCGGGCCGGCCGGCCTGGCCGCCGCCCAGCAGCTGACCCGAACCGGGCACACCGTCGCGGTCTTCGAACGCGCCGACAAGCCCGGCGGCCTGCTGCGCTACGGCATCCCCGAGTTCAAGATGGAAAAGCACGTGCTCGACCGGCGCCTCGCGCAGATGCGCGCCGAGGGCACCCGCTTCCGCAGCGGCGTCGACGTCGGCCGGGAGGTGACCGGCGCCCAGCTGCGGCGCCGCTACGACGCGGTCGTGCTCGCGATCGGCTCGACGGTGCCGCGCGGTCTGAACGTGCCCGGCTCCGACCTCGACGGCGTCGTGCAGGCGATGACGTACCTGCCGCAGTCCAACCGGGTCTCGCTCGGCCAGAGCGTGCCCGACCAGATCGTCGCCACCGACAAGGACGTCGTCGTCATCGGAGGCGGTGACACCGGCGCCGACTGCATCGGCACCGCCCATCGCCAGGGCGCCCGGTCGGTGACGTCGCTGGAGATCATGCCGCGACCGGGGGAGGAGCGCGCCCCGGGTCAGCCGTGGCCGACCTACCCGATGCTGTTCCGCGTGGCCAGCGCCCACGAGGAGGGCGGCGAGCGGGTCTACGCGGCGAGCACCAAGGAGATCCTCGGCGACGAGGACGGCAAGGTCAGCGGGCTGCGGCTCGTCGAGGTGGCGTTCGAGAACGGGACGTTCACCGAGGTCGAGGGCACCGAACGGGTCATCCCGGCGCAGCTCGTGCTGCTCGCCATGGGCTTCCTCGGGCCGCAGCGCGAGGGTGTCGTCGAGCAGCTGGGCGTCGACCTCGACGAGCGCGGCAACATCCGCCGTGACGAGAACTTCATGACGAGTCAGCCCGGTGTGTTCGTCGCCGGCGACGCCGGCCGCGGGCAGTCGCTCATCGTGTGGGCGATCGCGGAGGGCCGCAGCGCCGCGCAGGGCGTGGACGCCTGGCTCACCGGCTCCTCGACGCTGCCGCGCCCGATCTCCCCGACCGAACGGCCGCTGGTGGTCTGATCGGGTGGCTCGCCGTTGCGCAATCCTGCCCGTCGCAGCCGGCTCCGCAACGGCTCCACCGCGGTCTCGCAACGGCCCGGAAACGGCCTCGACACGGCCTCGCAACGGCCCCGGTGCGTCGCGCCGGGGCCGTTGCCGTGCCGTCACCCGCCGTTGTCCAGCACGTTCCTGAATCGTGACAGCCAGCGGTGATCGGCGGATCGGCAACGGCCCCTCGATGCGGCCCGAGCGGGTCGGGGGCCATAGACTGGAGCCCATGCGTCGCGCCAAGATCGTCAGCACTCTGGGACCGGCAGTGGCCACCCCGGAGGCCATCCGTCAGCTCGTCGATGCGGGCATGGATGTCGCCCGGATCAACCGCTCCCACGGCAGCCAGGAAGAGCACGCCCAGCAGATCCAGTGGGTCCGGGATGCCAGCGAGGCCAGCGGCCGCGCGGTCGCCGTGCTCGTCGACCTGCAGGGCCCCAAGATCCGCACCACCCGTTTCTCCGCCGGCCCGGTCAACCTCGCCGTCGGCGACCGATTCACGATCACGATCAACGAGGTCGACGGCAACAAGGAGCGCGTGGGCACCACGTTCAAGGGTCTGCCCGGGGACGTGCGCCCGGGTGACAGCCTCCTCATCGACGACGGCAAGATCGCTCTGCGCGCCCTCGAGGTCACCGACACCGACGTGATCACCGAGGTCGTCGAGGGCGGCGTCGTCTCCAACAACAAGGGCATCAACCTGCCCGGCGTCGCGGTCAGCGTGCCCGCCCTGTCCGAGAAGGACGAGGAGGACCTGCGCTGGGGGCTGCGCGAGGGCGCCGACTTCATCGCCCTGTCGTTCGTGCGGGACGCCCGCGACATCGAGCGCTGCCACGAGATCATGGACGAGGAGGGCATCCGCCGCCCCGTCGTCGCGAAGATCGAGAAGCCGCAGGCCGTCGCCAACCTCTACGAGATCGTGCGCGCCTTCGACGGCATCATGGTCGCCCGCGGCGACCTCGGCGTGGAGATGCCCCTCGAAGAGGTGCCGCTCGTGCAGAAGCGCGCCATCGAGCTCGCCCGCAGCCAGGCCAAGCCGGTCATCGTCGCCACCCAGGTGCTGGAGTCGATGATCGAGAACTCCCGCCCGACCCGCGCGGAGGCCAGCGACTGCGCGAACGCCGTGCTGGACGGCGCCGACGCGATCATGCTCTCCGGGGAGACCTCGGTGGGCGCCTGGCCGATCATCGCCGTGCAGACGATGGCACGGATCATCGAGAACACCGAGGACCACGGGCTCGCCCGCATCCGCGGCCTGACGACCCAGCCGTCGACCACCGGCGGAGCCGTCACCCGCGCCGCCGCCCAGATCGGCGAGGCGCTGCACGCGAAGTTCCTCGTCGTGTTCACGACCTCCGGCGACTCCGCGCGCCGCATGTCGAGGGTGCGGCCCTCGCTGCCGATGCTCGCGTTCTCCCAGGACCCGCAGACCCGGCGGCGGCTCGCGCTCACGTGGGGCATCCAGACCTTCGACGTGCCCGATGTCAAGGACGTGCGCGACCTCGTGTCCGGCACCGACGAGGTGCTGCAGTCGTACGGCGGCTGCACCGAGGGTGACGTCGTCGTCATCGTGGCCGGCACGTCGGCCGGGGTGAGCGGCACGACGAACATGCTGCAGGTGCACCGCGTCGGGGTCATGGGTACCTGAGCCAGCCCGACACGCGGGCCGGCTCGGCCCGGATCGATACATACCGATCCGGATCGATCCGGGTCGATCCGGCTCGTACCCGGCTCGTACCCGGGATCGGTCGGTGCCCCCGCCGGGTTATGCTCGGCACGGCGCACCAGCCGCCCGCCGGGGTGGTGGAATGGCAGACACGGGGCACTCAAAATGCTCTGACCTCACGGTCGTGCGGGTTCAAGTCCCGCTCCCGGCACAGCTCACGAATCCCGGCACGTCGCCCGCCAACGCGGGCGACGTGCCGGGAATAGCATTTCCGCGGGGATCTTCGGGGTTCGTCGCGCTCCCGGTCGGCGCATTCTTCGCGCGAAAGTGACGGCCCCTTTTGGGTCAACCCGCTTGATCGGCCGGTGCCATCGACGCTTAGGGTGGACTTCGTGACCAACGCGCAAACCCCTGCGGAGAACGAGCCGAACGGGAGCACACCGCTCGGCGCCGACCAGCCCTCGCCGGCGCCGACCGGGCGCGGCGGGCGCGTCAGCCGCGGGACGAAGGCGGACGAGGCCGCCAAGCCGGCCCGCAAGACGGCCAAGAAGGCCGCCACGCCGGCCAAGAAGGCCACCACGAAGGCCGCCGCCGCGAAGGCTGCCACACCGAAGGCACCGCAGACCCCTGCCGCCGGCGCGGCTCCGGTGACCCCCGAACCCGCGGACAGTGCCGCCGAGCCGTCGGCCCCGGGCACGCCGACGGCCGCCGAGGAGTCCGCTCCGGTCGCCACCGAGGGCGACGGGCTGCGGGTGGTCGTGGCCGAGGACGAGGCTCTCATCCGCCTCGACCTCGCCGAGATGCTGCAGGACGCCGGCTACGAGGTCGTCGGTCAGGCTCCGGACGGGCAGCAGGCTGTCGAACTCATCCGTGAGCACCGACCCGACCTCGTCGTCATGGACGTCAAGATGCCCGTCCTCGACGGCATCAGCGCGGCGCAGATCGTCGGCAAGGAACACCTGGCCCCGGTGGTCATGCTCACGGCGTTCAGCGACAAGGACCTCGTCGAGCGCGCGCGGGACGCCGGTGTCATGGCCTACGTCGTCAAGCCGTTCACGATCGAAGACCTGCGACCGGCACTGGACATCGCCCGCTCGCGCTGGGACGAGATGCGCTCCCTGGAGGCGGAGATCGCCGACCTCGGCGAGCGCCTGGAGACCCGCAAGGCCGTCGACCGCGCCAAGGGTGTGCTGATGACACAGCTCAAGCTCAGCGAGCCCGACGCGTTCCGCTGGATCCAGAAGACGGCGATGGATCGCCGCCTCGGCATGCGTGAAGTCGCCGAGGCCGTCATCAACGGTCTGCCCGGCAAGCGCTGACCCGCGACTCGCCCGGCCCGACCGACGCCGAATGAACCGGTTGGTGCGTTTCCTTCCGCCTGCCTGCCCCGCGCCCCTATGCTCGGGACGTCGACCGTGAACGCGCGATCAGCGGCTTCGAGGTCGTCGGCGCCCGCTCCGCCTCCCCCCAAGGCCGGACCGCGTGCGGCCGACCGGACCCCACCCTCGGACCGCAGGATTCGTGACGTACAGTCGTCGTCGCGGTGAACCCCCTGCACCGTTCGGATCGGAGCTGAGCATGCATTCCCCTGCGTCCGCGGTCACGGTCTCGCCCCTGGAGGATGAGCTGTTCGACGCGTTCGCCCACCTGTGGGTGGAGCGCCGTCACGACGCCGGTCTCTCGCGCGAAGCCGCGCAGCGGGCCGTGGTCGAGGGCCGCCTCGAGCGTGCCGCCCACCGTGACGGCGTGGTCGTCTTCCTGGCCCTCTCCGCCGGCGAGGCCGTCGGCTACGCCTGGGTCTACGACCAGGCCACGTCGATCCTGCTCGACACGCCGTCCATGGCGGTCGAGGAGCTCTTCGTGCTGCCCGGAGCCCGTCGCCGCGGCGTCGCTCGCTCGCTGCTGCTGGCCGTGGGTGCCCGCGCCCAACGGTGTGGCGCCGACCACGTGACGGCGTCGCTGCCCAATCAGGCCCGCGAGGCGAACCGCATCTTCGCCCGGCTGGGTTTCGCCCCGCAGGTGACCCGCAGGATCGCACCGACCAGCCTGCTCATGCGCCGGCTGCGGGGCATGGAGGCGTCGCCGATGGAGAACCTCATGATCAACCGGCGGCGCTCCCTGCGCGCCCGCGGCCGCCGGCAGGAGAACGCCTACTCCGGCTGAGCCGGCGCGCGGTCCTGTCGCTGGGCGCCGTTCGCCGGGCGCAGCAGGCACGTGAGGCGGGCCGTGCACACGGCGGCGCCGTCGTCGTCGGTGATGGCGACGGCGTAGGTCGCGACCGACCCGCCGCGGTGCAGCGGCTCGGCCACCGCGTGCACGCGCCCCGTGCGCACCGCGCGATGGTGGGTGCAGTTGAGGTCGATGCCCACGGCGATCCGCTCGGCGCCGGCGTGCAGCGCCGCCGCGACGGAGCCGACGGTCTCCGCGAGCACCGCGGATGCGCCCCCGTGCAGCAGCCCGAAGGGCTGGGTGTTGCCTTCGACCGGCATGCTCGCGGCGACGTGATCGGGCCGGGCCGCGGTCACCTCGATACCCATGCGCTCCAGCAACGTGCCGCGGCCGTCGAGCAGCGCCCGCAGCCCGCCCGCCGCATCCGGCTCCTGCTGTGGGTCAGAGGTCATGGGCTCACCCAGCCTTTCGTCGTGTTCGACCGTGTTCGACCGTGCCCGCCCGGGCTCGACCACGTTCGACCGTGCCCGGATCTTGTCGGTACCGCAGCTTAGGCTGCCACCTGTGAGCCGATTGCTACTTCTCGACGGACATTCGATGGCCTACCGGGCCTTCTTCGCGCTGCCCGCGGAGAACTTCTCCACGAGTTCGGGCCAGACGACGAACGCCGTCTACGGCTTCACCTCGATGCTCATCAACATGCTGCGCGACGAGGAGCCCACCCACGTCGGGGTGGCGTTCGACCTGTCCCGCCAGACGTTCCGCACCGAGGCGTACGAGGAGTACAAGGCCACCCGCTCGGCCACGCCCGACGCGTTTCGCGGTCAGGTGCCGCTCGTGCAGGAGGTGCTCGACGCGCTACGCATCCCGCACGTCTCGGTCGCCGGCTACGAGGCCGACGACATCATCGCCACGCTCACCACGCAGGCCGTCGCCGCCGGCATGGAGGTGCTCATCGTCTCCGGAGACCGCGACGCCTTCCAGCTCGTCGGGCCGCAGACCACCCTGCTGTACCCGGTGCGCGGGGTCTCGGAGGTCGCGCGGATGACCCCGCAGGCGGTCGAGGCCAAGTACGGCGTGCTCCCGGAGCGCTACAGCGACCTCGCCGCCCTCGTCGGCGAGACCTCCGACAACCTGCCCGGCGTGCCCGGGGTCGGGCCGAAGACCGCGGCGAAATGGCTGGGGCAGTTCGGCGACCTCACCGGGCTCGTCGCGGGCGCCGACTCGATCAAGGGCAAGGCGGGGGAGTCGCTGCGCGCCCACCTGGGGCAGGTGCTGACCAACCGGCGGCTCAACGAGTTGGTCCGCGACGTCGACCTGCCGCTGGGGGTGGACGACCTGGCCCGGCGCACCTGGGACCGCGACGAGGTGCACACCGTCTTCGACGGCCTGCAGTTCGGCGTGCAGATGCGTGAGCGCCTGTTCGCGCTGCAGACCGCGGAGCCGGAGGCGCAGGAGGGCTTCGACCTCGACGGTGACGTGCTCGCCCCCGGTGAACTCGGCGGCTGGCTCACCGGGCAGGCCGAGCCGGGGGTGCGCACGGGCGTCGAGGTCGTCGGGCAGTGGGCCCGGGGCGCCGGCGACGCCGAGGGCGTGGCGTTCGCGGCGGGGGAGGCGTCGGCCTACGTGGAGGTCACCCAGCTCACCCCGGAGGACGACCGGGCCCTGGCGGCGTGGCTGGCCGACCCGCAGCAGCCGAAGGTGCTGCATGACGCCAAGGCGCAGCTGCACCAACTGCAGGCGCGCGGCTGGGCGGTGCACGGGGTCGTCGCCGACACCGCGCTCGCCGCGTACATCGCCCGTCCCGACCAGCGCAGTTACGACCTCGCCGACCTGTCGCTGCGGCACCTGCACCGCGAGCTGCGCACCGAGACCGCCGACGCGGGCGCCGCCGGGCAGGGCATGCTCGCGCTCGAGCTCGCCGAGAACGAGACGGCGAACACCGCGATGGTGCGGGCCCGCGCGGTGCTCGACCTGTCGACCGTGCTCGACACCGTGCTCGCCGACACCGCCCAGACCGACCTGCTCACCGCCGTCGAGCTGCCGCTCGTCGACATCCTGGCCACGATGGAGCGCGTCGGCATCGCCGTCGATGTCGACCAGATGCGTTCGCTGGAGGCCGATTTCGCCGACAAGGTGGCCACCGCCCAGGCCGACGCGTGGAACGCGATCGGGGGCGAGCAGGTCAACCTCGGCTCGCCCAAGCAGCTGCAGGTCGTGCTCTTCGAGACCCTCGACCTGCCGAAGACGAGGCGCACGAAGACCGGCTACACCACCGACGCCGAGGCGCTCGCCGACTTGTTCGCCAAGACCGAACACCCGTTCCTCGAGGCGCTGCTGCGCCACCGCGACGCGACCCGGCTGCGCGTCACCGTCGAGGGGCTGCTGAAGTCGGTCGCCGACGACGCGCGGATCCACACGACGTACGTGCAGACGGTCGCCGCGACGGGGCGGCTCTCCTCGGTCGACCCCAACCTGCAGAACATCCCGATCCGCACCGAGGAGGGGCGGCGCATCCGCGACGTCTTCGTCGTCGGAGACGGATACGAGAGCCTCATGTCGGCCGACTACAGCCAGATCGAGATGCGGATCATGGCGCACCTGTCGGGCGACCCCGGGCTCATCGAGGCGTTCCGTTCCGGCGAAGACCTGCACCGGTTCGTCGGGTCGCGGGTCTTCGGCGTCGAGCCCGCCGACGTCAACCCCGAACAGCGGGCCAAGATCAAGGCCATGTCGTACGGGCTCGCGTACGGCCTGTCGGCCTTCGGGCTGTCGCGGCAGCTGGGGATCACGCCCGGCGAGGCGTCCGGGCTCATGGAGGGCTACTTCGAGCGGTTCGGCGGGGTACGCGACTACCTGCGCGAGGTCGTCGCCACCGCCCGGCAGACCGGCTACACCGAGACGATGCTCGGGCGCCGCCGCTACCTGCCCGACCTCACCGCCGACAACCGGCAGCGCCGCGAGATGGCCGAGCGCATGGCGCTCAACGCCCCGATCCAGGGGTCGGCGGCCGACATCATGAAGGTCGCGATGCTGCGGGTCGACGCCGCACTCGGGGAGGCGGGGGCCCGCTCCCGGGTGCTGCTGCAGGTGCACGACGAGCTCGTGCTCGAGATCGCCGCCGGCGAGCGCACCGACGTCGAGGCCCTCGTGCGTGAGCAGATGGGCGGCGCCGTGACGATGGACGTGCCGCTGGAGGTGCACGTCGGCGTCGGGCGCAGCTGGCACGACGCCGAGCACTGAGGCCCCCTCACCTGCGCAGCCCCGGGCGGGCCCGCGGCGCCGAGTTCTCAGCCGAGGCCGACGATCTGACCGTCCGCGTCGATGTCGATGCGCTCGGCCGCGGGATGCGCGCTCAGGCCCGGCATCGTGCGCATCGTGCCGGCGATCGCGTAGACGAACCCGGCGCCCGCGGCCAGCCTCAGCTCGCGGACCGGCAGCCGCCAGCCCGTGGGCCACCCGCGCAGCGTCGGATCCGAGGAGATCGACAGGTGGGTCTTGGCGATGACCACCGGTAGTCCGCCGAAGCCGAGGTCGGTGAAGCGGTCCAGGTCGCGGCGCGCCTGCGGGGTGTAGTCGACCCCGTCGGCGCCGTAGACACCGGTCGCGATCGCCTCGAGCTTGTCGGCCAGCGGCTGCTCCAGGTCGTAGGCGGGACGCAGCGGCGCGGCGTGCTCGCACGCCTCCCGCACGGCCTGCGCCAACTCCTGCGCACCGGCGCCGCCGTCGCGCACGTGCGTGGTCACCGCGACGCGCGCGCCCGCCTGCTGTCTCGCTGTTGTGATCGGCGGGGAAGGCGTTGATCGCGACGACGGGGTTGATCCCGAAGCCGCGCAGGATCCGCAGGT
>JBDIAM010000020.1:0-21334 GCA_039812445.1 Piscicoccus intestinalis
ACCACCGGTCGCGTATCGACTCGGTCAGCGCGAGGCGTCGGGAGGTCATACCCGCATCTTCGCGCGCGCCGGCCCGCGCGCACCATCGGGCCGGGGTCATTCCGAGCCTCCTCGACCGGGCTCCGTCAGCGGCATTCGACGGCAGCGTTTCGTGTGCGTTACGCCTCGTCCGCGGCTGGGCGAATCTCTTGTCGACGGCCCGGTAGGGGCTCTACGCTGATCTCACTCTGGTGCGCATAACGAAACGAGTTGCATGATGAGCAACGAATTCCCCTCGATGAAGACCGGGCACATGCTGGAGGGGGCGCGGTACGAAGTGCTGCCGACAGCCAAGATCGTCGATCAGGTGCTCGCTCATGTGCCCACCGACATCACGGTCACGGTGACGGCATCTCCCGTGAAGAGCCTGCAGGACACCCTCGACGTGTCGAGTCGGCTCGCGGCGGCGGGCTACGACGCCGTGCCGCACCTGGCCGCGCGGATGGTCAGCGGCCCCGCCGAGCTGAAGGACATCGTCGCGCGCCTCCAGGAGAGCGGCATCCGCAAGGTGTTCGTGCCGGGCGGTGACGCCGCCGAGCCCGCGGGTGACTACGTGTGTGCGCACGATCTGCTCGTCGACCTGCACGAACTCGGCGACCCGTTCGAGCACGTCGGCATCGCCGGCTACCCCGAATCGCACCCCACGATCGATGACGACATCATCATCCAGGCCATGTGGGACAAGCGGAACTTCGCCACCCACGTCGTCTCGAACATGACGTTCGACGCCGAGCAGTTGGGAGTGTGGCTGGAGCGGATCCGCCGTCGCGGCGTGCGCCTGCCCGCGATCGTCGGGGTGGCCGGTCCCGTCGAACGCGCCAAGCTGCTCGGCATGGCCACGAAGATCGGCGTCGGGGAGTCGGTGCGCTTCCTACGCAAGCAGAAGAACGTCTTCGCGCGCATCGCCGCCCCGGGCTTCTCCTCCGACCGGTTCGTTACCCGGGTCGCGGCCCTGGGCACCAACCAGGCCCTGGCGATCGAGGGTCTGCACATCTACACGTTCAACCAGGTCGAGGTCGTGGAGACGTGGCGTCGGCGACTGCTGGAGCAGCTGGCGAGCGAGGTCCGATGAGCGGGCCGCGAGGGCGTGGACCGAGAACGTCGACGACGGTGGCGACACCTAGGCTGGGCGCGTGATGACGAACCGATTCGCGGATCTCCTGGGCGAGCGAGCCCCCGTCTTCGACGGCGGCTACGGCTGGCTTCTGCAGGAGCGCGGACTGCCGCCCGGCGAGTGCGCCGAGATGTGGAACATCGAGCAGCCCGAGACGATCTCGGGCCTGCACGAGGAGTACGCGCAGGCCGGCGCGAGCGTGCTGACGACGAACACCTTCGGTGGCACCGCGCCGCGCCTGGCGATGCACGGGCACGAGGAACTCGTCGAGGAGGTCAACCGAGCGGGTGCGGCGCTGGCCCGCCAGGTGGCCGACCGGCACGGCATCCTCGTCGCCGGTGACATCGGCCCGACGGGCGAACTGCTCGAGCCGATGGGCGCCATGACGGCCGACGAGGCGCGCGAGCTGTTCACCGCGCAGCTGCGCGGGCTGCTGGCCGGCGGCATCGACGTCGTGCTCGTCGAGACGATGAGCGACCTCGCCGAGGCCACGATCGCGATCGAGGTGGCCCGCGAGCTGGCTGCGGACCTGCCCATCGTCGCGACCATGTCGTTCGACACCAACCTGCACACGATGATGGGCGTGGCTCCCGCCGACGCGATCACCCAGCTGGCCGCGGCCGGCGCCGACGTCGTCGGGGCCAACTGCGGCCGCGGGCCGGAGGAGATGAGCGTCATCGCCGAGCAGCTCGTCGCGGCCCGCCCCGACGGCGTGCTCGTCATCGCCCAGTCGAACGCCGGCCTGCCGCACCTGGAGGGCGCCGACTTCGTCTACACCGTCGGTCCCGCCGAACTCGCCGCGCACGCCCGCGAACTGCGCGACGCCGGCGTCGACGTCATCGGCTCGTGCTGCGGCTCCTCGCCGGAGCACACCGGCGCGATCCGCGACGCCGTCCTCGCCTGACGCTCCGACGCACTCCGACTCCGACTCCGGCGCGCCGCACCCGCAGCCCGCAACCGCCGGAGCCGGTCAGCCCCAGATCGCGAAACAGAACGGGTGACCGGCGGGGTCGAGCAGCACGACCCACTTGCCGGCGGCCTCCGGGGGCTGCGGGTCCGCCAGCGTGGCGCCGAGTTCCTGGGCGCGCGCGGCGGCCGCGTCGAGGTCGTGGGTCGACAGGTCGAGGTGGAACTGCTTGGTGCCGGCCTGCGACCACTGCGGCGCCCGGTACTGCGGGTCGCGACCGAAGCCGAGCGTGACGCCACCGGCGGTCACCATCGAGTAGTCGCCCTCGTCGTGCGCGATCCGCCCGCCGAGCAGTTCGCTCCAGAAGAGCGCCATCGCGTGCGCGTCGTCGCAGTCGATGGTCACCATCGCCAGCGTCGCCAGTGGTGCGCTCGACGGGGTGGTTGGGGTGGGCGCGCTGTCGTTCGTCATGCACCGCACCGTAGGCCTGGGCGCCGCGCGGGTCTTGAACGAATCGGACGCTCACACGCGCACGACCGCGCCGTCTCCGTGCCAGTCCGCCGACCGGGAAGCGAGCAGGGCGCGCGGAGTCAGCCCGCACAGCCGCCGCACGTCGCGCGACAAATGCGCCTGGTCGGCGTAGCCCGCCCCGGCGGCCAGCTCGGCGAGGCGCAGGGCGGGCCGCGCCTTGTGCAGGGCGAGGAAGCGCTGCACGCGCAGGATGCGCCGCAGCACGGCCGGCCCGTAGCCGAACGCCTCGAGCGAGCGCCGGTGCAGCTGCCGCGGCGTGATCCCGAGCCGGTCCGCCAGCGGCGCCAGCCCGTCGCTGCGCTCGATCAGCCCCAGCACGGTCGGCGGCGGGCTCGCGACCGAGACGCGCGACCCGGCCGACCCGGGCGACCCCGCCGACAGGAGCCGGGTCAGCTCCACGAGCGCGTCGGAGCGGCGCGCCGCGGGCAGCGCGTGTAACCGCTCCTCGGTGCGCTCGACGACGACACGCGGCAGCAGGTCGGCGAGGTCGACGCGCCGGTCGCGCAGCTGCGACAGCGGCAGCCGCAGCACCGGCGCCGCGCGCCCGGGCCGGAAGCGCAGCCCGGCACCCTCGATGGGACGGGTGTGCAGCGCCGGCCAGCCCACGGTCTCCGGGCCGCAGACGAGAAGGCCGCGCCCGGTCAGCCACATGAGTTCGAGGCAGCCGTCGGGCACCATGAGCATCGGTCCGGACAGCGTCGCGTCCCAGCGGCACACCAGGGTGTCGGCGAGGTCGGCGGGCGCGGCCCGGGGGCGGTACGGCTGGGAGTGCCCGGTAGCGGTCACGCCCCCATCGTCGCGCTCAGGCCACCAGGTCGGCCAGGGCTGTCGCGAGCCGCCCGGTGCCGGTCGGCACGACCTGCAGCGGCAGGCCGAGCCGGTCGGCGGCCCGCTGCGCGCTCGCCCGCAGCTCGGGCGTGGGCTGCTGGGCGAGCCAGACGCACCGCGTGTAGTGCCCGAAGTAGTCCTCGTGCAGCTGCGGGTAGCGGTCCAGGCCCAGCTCGCGCCAGACCGTGCGGTCGAAGGAGGCGACGAGGAAGTCGGTGAGCACGTACGTTCCCGGCTCCGCCTCGAAGGTCGCGGCCATGGCCTCGGCCCCGGCGAACAGGTCGTAGCAGTGCAGCCCGGGCAGGCGACACAGGCCGCGGCGCTCGCAGACCTCGTCGAGCGCGCCGTACGTGCCGCAGTCGGCGTACCCGACGGCGATCCGGTCGTAGCGGGGAGCCAGCTCGTCGACGAGTCGTTCGACCTCGGCCGCGATGCGGTGCGGCGCGTTGTGCAGCAGCGGCGGCAGCGGGTGCACGTCGAGCGCCCACCCCCGCGCTCGGGCGATGTCGGCCGCCGGCTGCGCCAACGCGCCACACGCCACGAGCGCCACGCGTCCCACGCGTCCCTCGCGGCCCGGCGCCTCGCGTGCCACCGTCCCACCCCTGGCCGAAGGCTGCCCTATGAGTCGGGGGCTAGGGCTGCAGCCCGAGCCCCCGACCGAAAGGGCAGCCTTCGGCCGAGTGTCAGGTGGGGAAGGCGAGTTGCTCGACGAAGCGGTCGTTGAAGTCCGCGCGGTCGGAGAGTTCGACATAACTCACCTCCTGCAGCAGCGCCTCGGCGCCGGCCCGCTCGCGCGCGGACAGCAGCACCATCTTGGCCCCCTCACCGGCGACGTTGCCGGCCGAGACGATCCGCATGACCGGCAGCTTGGGCACCAGGCCGATGCGCACCGCCGCCGCCGGCGAGAGGTAGCTGCCGAACGACCCCGCGAGCAGCACCTGCTGTACGTCGCGGTGCTCGAGCCCGAGTTCGCCGAGCAGCAGCGACCAGCCCGTGGAGATCGCGGCCTTGGCGAACTGCAGTTCGCGCACGTCCCGCTGCGACAGATACACACTTTCCTGTGCATTCGCGTCCGGCGTCGGCCGGTACAGCACGAACACGCGCTCCTTGTCGATGCTCGTCAGCCGGTCGGCCAGGCCGGGCAGCCGCGCCGCCGCCTCCTCGTCGGTGATGAACCGGCCGGAGGTGTCGAGCAGCCCGACCCGAGACAGTTCGGCCACCGCGTCGACCAGGCCCGAGCCGCACAGGCCGCGCGGCTCGACGTCGCCGATCACCCCGAGGGTCACCGGCTGATCGGATCCGGCCTCGGGGTCGAGCGTGATGACCTCGATCGCCCCGTCCGCGGCGCGCATCCCGCACCGGATCGCGCCGCCCTCGAAAGCGGGCCCGGCGGGCGCGGCGGTGGCCAGGATGCGCTCGCCGTCGGAGAGCACGATCTCGCAGTTCGTGCCGACGTCGATGAACAGGCGAACCCGCTTGTCTCGGTCCATGCCGGAGGCGAGCATGCCGGCGACGATGTCGCCGCCGACGTACGCGCCGAGCGCCGGCAGCACGACGGCCCGGGCCCCCGGGTGCAGCTCGAGCCCGAGCTCGGAGACGGGCATCGGCGGCAGCGAGGCCGACGACATGACGAACGGCGCCACGCCCAGCGGCTCGGGGTCGATGCCGAGCGCGAGCGCGGTCATCGTCGCGTTGCCGGCGAGCGCGACCTCGTACACCTCGGTCGGCGCGACCTGCGCCTCGGCGAGCACCTCGTCGGCGAGTTCGCGCAGCGTGCCGTGCGCCAGTTCGCGCAGCCGACCGGCGGCCGTGTCGTCCATCATGGTCGCGCTGATGCGCGTGATGACGTCTGCACCGAACGGCTGCTGCCCGTTGAGCATCGACGCGACCGCGCCCGGGGTTCCGGTGGTGACGTCGAGCAGGGTGGCCACGACGGTCGTCGTGCCGAGGTCGTAGGCGATCGCGAACGAGCGCCCCGTCGTGTCACCGGCCTCGACGTCGACGAGGGTCTCGTCGATGACGACCGCGGTCACGTCGTAGTTCGCCTCCCGCAGCACCGTCGCGGCGCGCCGGATCGCGTGCAGGTCGGCGGTGAGCTCGAGGTCGTCGATGGCGTCCAGGATCCGCACGACGTCGGTGCGCTGGTCGGCCAGGCTCGGCTCCTCCAACTGCAGGTGGCGCTTCTGCACCGACGGCCGCAGGATCACCTGCCGGCCGACCCCGACCGTCGACGCCTTCGGCCGGGTGACCAGCGGCGGCACGTCGATCGCCAGGTCGCCGGCGGTGCGCACGAGGCACGCGAGCCGCCAGCCCGCCTCCAGCTCGGAGGCGGAGAACGTGCGCACGTCGTGCCGCGTGATCGGGGCGGTGCCCGCGGTCAGTTGTACCTTGCATTTGCGACATGTGCCGTGACCGCCGCAGGTGGAGTCGATCGCGATGCCGTTCCAGCTCGCGGCGTCGAAGACCGACACCCCGGGTGGCACCCGCACGTCCCGGCCCGAGGGGGCGAAGCGCAGGGTGACCCGGCCGGTGCCGTCGCCGGCGGTGCCTGCCGAGGACGGCGACGCCGGCTCCATGAGGCCCTCCCGACGCAGGGCGTCCAGATCGACGGGGTCCGGCTGCTGGGAGCCGGTCATGCCGACGTCGCGGCCTGAGCCTGCCTCGCGCGGTGCGCGGAGATCCAGCTCATGCCCCACTCGTCGTTGCCGAGCAGCAGGTCCGCGGCGCGCACGGACGTGACGATCTCCGGGGTCCGGGCGTCCATGATCGCGCTGGTCATGCCCGCGGTCATCGCCATCGGCAGCCACGCGGCGTTGATCGCGTGCCGCTGCGGCATGCCGAACGAGACGTTCGAGGCCCCGCACGTCATGTTCAGCCCCCACCGCTGGTGGATCTCGCGGATCGTCGTCAGGGCCGTACGACCGACCGAGGAGTCGGCGCCGATGGGCATGGCCAGCGGGTCGATGACGATGTCCTCGATCGCGATGCCGTACTCCTGCGTGGCGACCCGCACGATCTTCTCGGTGAGCTCGACGCGCTTGGCCGAGTCCATCGGGATCTCGTCGGCGTCGTTCGGCAGGGCGACCACGGCGGCGTCGTACTTCTTGACCAGCGGCAGGATCTGCTCCATCCGCTCGTCCTCGGCCGTGATCGAGTTGACCAGCGCGCGACCCTGGTAGACCTGCAGCCCCGCCTCCAGGGCCTCGACGACCGAGGAGTCGATGCAGATCGGCAGGTCGGTCAGCGACTGCACGAGCTGGATGGCCTTGACGAGCAGCTCGGCCTCGTCGGTCAGCGGCACGCCCATGTTGACGTCGAGCACGTCGGCGCCGCCGGCCACCTGCGCCGCGACGTCCTTCTCGATGGCCGACAGGTCACCGGCGCGCAGCTGCTCCTGGAAGATGCGCCGGCCGGTGGGGTTGATGCGCTCACCGATGACGCAGAACGGCTTGTCGGATCCGAGGACGACCTCCTTGGAGGCCGAACGGAGAACGGTGTGAAGAGGCTGGGACACGATGGGGGCTCCTGGTCTGGAGACGGGGTGGAGAGTCGGTGGGGTGGGCCGGCTCAGGCGGGGACCTTGGCGCGCCGCTGCGCGAGCAGGGCCTTGGCGCGCTTGACGGTGGCGGAGGCGTCGGCGGCATAGCCGTCGGCCCCGACCGCGTCGGCGTACTCCTGGGTGACGGGCGCGCCGCCGACCATGATGATGACGCTGTCGCGCTTGCCGGCCTTCTCGAGCGTGTTGATGTTGGCCTTGAACATCGGCATCGTCGTCGTGAGGAAGGCGGACATCCCGACGATGTCGGGCTGGTGCTCCTCGATGGCGGCGAGGAACTTCTCCGGCGCCACCTGCACGCCGAGGTCGATGACCTCGAAGCCCGCGCCCTCGAGCATGATGTTGACGAGGTTCTTGCCGATGTCGTGCACGTCGCCCTTCACGGTGCCCATGACGAACTTGCCGATGGTCTCCACGCCGGTGTCGGCCAGCAGGGGCCGCAGCACCTCCATGGATCCGGCCATGGCCTTGCCGGCCACGAGCATCTCCGGCACGAAGTAGTCGCCGCGCTCGAAGCGGGCGCCGACCTCCTCCAGCGCGGGGATGAGGGAGTCGAACAGGAGCGTCTGCGGCTCCATGCCCTGGTCGAGGGCCTGGTGAGTGAGCTCCAGGACCTTGGGGCCGTTGCCGACCATCGTCTGGTCGTACATCTCCTGGAGGATCTGCTCGGGGGTCATGCTGCGCCTTTCTTGCGGTGCGGGCCGAGCCGGGTCGACAGGGCGTCTGCCTGGGCGACCACGTGCGCGCCGGTGGTGGGGAGGTCTGCGAGTCGGGAAGTGGGGCCGGACAGGCCGAGGGCGGCGACGACGCGACCGTGGCTGCGTACGGGCGCGGCGATGCCGACGAGGCCCACCTCGAGCTCGTCGATCGTCGCGGCGTAGCCGTCCGCTCGGATCTGCTCGAGGTGCTTGTGGAGCTCGGTCGCCGAGGCGACCGTGGCCGGGGTGAGCTGGGCCAGGCGACCGCTGGGCACGGGGACGGCCCCGTGGGCGAGGAGCACCTTGCCCAGGGCCGAGGTGTGCACCGGCACGTCCACCCCGACCCAATCGATGCTGCCGAGGAAGAACGTCGAGTCGATCTGCGCGATCTGCACGACGTACTCCCCTGACGGAACGGCGAGGTTGACCGTCTCACCGGTCAGCTCGCCGAGGTTCTCCATGAACGGCGTCGCCAGGTGCACGAGCCGTTCGTTGCGGGTGGCCCCGCTGGCGTACTGCTCGAACAGGGAGCCGGGCAGCCAGCCCCCCGCATCGTCCCGCCGCAGCAGGTTGTTGCGTTCCAGCGCCCCCAGCAGGCGCGAGGTCGTCGACCTCGCGTAGCCCGCCTCCTCACACAGTTGTGTGAAGGTCACGGGGTCGCCGCCGCCGGCCACCACGCGATACACCAGGTCGGCGGCCCGGTCGATGGCCTGGGCGCCCCCGGAAGCGGCGGACCTGCCCGCCTCGGGTGCCGTAGTTCGGCTCATCGACTTGCCTCCCCGCTCTGGACTCCGCGTCGTGCGACTGTCAGGCTTACCCCATGATGTGGGAACGTTGTTCCACATCATGAGGCTAGGTTCTGGGTCCCCCGGCCGTCAATGCCGGGCCGACACTCTGTCTCGCAGCACTCGCGACGTCGTCCGACGACCGCCCCGTCAAAGGAGTCACCCCGCTCATGTTCGTCAACCGCATGCCCCGCTACGAGATCCTCTCCGAGCAGGCGATGGCGCAGCTCGACGCCGGCTGGCGCCGCCTCATCAGTGAGGTCGGCGTGGAGTTCATGAGCGACCGGGCGCTCGAACTCTTCCGCCAGGCCGGCCAGAAGGTGGAGGACAGCACGGTCTTCCTCGACCCCGAATTCGTGCTCGAACAGGTCGCCAAGGCGCCCAAGGAGTTCGACGTTCAGGCCCGAAACCCACAGAACAACGTGCACATCGGCGGCCAGTCGATGGCCTTCGGCGCGGTCTACGGCCCGCCGTTCGTGCGCGCCGGCGACCAGCGCCGCGACGGCACGTTCGAGGACTACCGCAACTTCCTGCGCCTCGCGCAGAGCTACTCGGTGCTCGACTCCGCGGGCGGGGTGGTGTGCGAGCCGAACGACACCCCGCTGGACAGCCGCCACCTCGACATGAACCTCGCGCTCATGACGCTGACCGACAAGATCTACATGGGCAACGTCGTCTCCGGCCCGAACGCCGCCGACACGATCGCGATGGGCGAGATCCTCTTCGGCGGCCGCGAGGCGATCGAGCAGACGCCGGTGTCGATCAGCCTCATCAACTGCAACTCGCCCCTGCGCTGGGACGACCGCATGCTCGACGCGCTGTTCGAGTACAGCGCCGCCGCGCAGCCGGTCGTGCTCACACCGTTCCTGCTCATGGGCGCGATGTCGCCGGTGACGATCCCCGCGGCGCTCGTGCAGCAGATCACCGAGGCGCTCTCGGGCATCGCGCTCGCGCAGCTCATCCGGCCCGGCTGCCCGGTGATCTTCGGCTCGTTCCTGAGCAACATCGACATGAAGACCGGCTCCCCGACGTTCGGCACGCCGGAGTCGGGCCAGGGCCTGCTGTGCACCGGCCAGATCGCCCGGCACTTCGGGCTGCCGTTCCGCTCCGGCGGCGGCATGACCAGCTCCCAGGTGGCCGACGCGCAGGCGGGCTACGAGGCGCTGATGACGCTCATGCCGACGTTCCTGGCCGGCGTCAACTGGGTGATGCACTCCGCCGGCTGGCTCGACGGCGGCCTGGTCGCCTCCTTCGAGAAGTTCGTGGTCGACGCGCAGATCCTCGAGATGCTGCAGCACGAGTTCACCCCGCTGGAGATCGACGAGGCCTCGCTGGCCTTCGACGCGCACGTCGAGGTCGGCCACGGCGGGCACTTCCTCGGGGCGATGCACACGATGGAGCGCTTCCGCGACTGCTTCTACCGGCCGTTCCTGTCCAGCAGCGACAACTACGACCGGTGGCTGCGCGGCGGCGCCCTCGACGCCAACGCCCGCGCGACGCAGCTGTACCAGGCCCAGTTGGAGGCCTACGAGCAGCCGCCGCTCGACGACGCGATCCGCGCCGAGCTCGAGGAGTTCGTCGCCCGCCGCCGCACCGAACTCGGAGACTGATCCGGCCGCGGGCGCCCGCGCGTCACGGTCGATCTACCAGGAGACTCGATCTACCAGGAGACGACGCGGGTGCCCGCGACCCGGTCGTGCAGTCCCCGGTGCAGGGGGTCGCGCACGGCCATGAGCACGGTGAGCACGACGAGGGCCAGGCTCGCGACGTAGGCCAGCGTGCCGAGGCCGAGGTCGACGGCGAGCATGAACCGGGCGACGGCGACGTGGGCCAGCTGCCAGGGCAACAGCTTGACCGCGTTGCGCAGCGCCACCGCTCCCCCGGAGGCCGGGGCGTCGTCGGCGCGCAACACCCGCAACCCGGCGGCCCGCTTGCCGAACGTGGCCTGGCGGCGGCCCGCCTCCGTGATCGTCAGGTAGCCCCACACCGGCAACACGGTCATGACGAACGCGACGAGATCGAAGGCCGCCGGTCGCAGCGTCGAGTCGGCGGGCGGCAGCATCGGGCGCACCGCGAGGCCGACGACCGTGAGCACGCCGATCCAACAGGCGATGACCAGGTAGTCGAGCAGGAGCGACCACAGCCGGGGTCGCAGCCGCGACGCGGGCAGGCCTCCGGCGGGATCGGTCATGTCGGCAGTCAAGCACTTCGGACGGGCCGCCGACCCGCCGAGCCGGGTCGGCGGCGCGTCGGGTCGGCGGCGAGTCGGGTCGGGTCGGCGGCGCGCGCCGGTCGTCATGGCTGCCGGGCGGTCGCGGACAGAAACGCGTGCCAGGCCTCCTGACTGCGGGTGATCCGACCCAGACGGCCGCCGGCGCCGACGCTGCGCAGCGCCTCGTCGGTGGCGTCGGCGGTCGCCGAGTCCCAGCGGCCGGACAGCTCCACCGGCCGCCCCCACACGTACGTGCACATCGCTTGCACGGCCTGCACCTGCAGGCGGGAGCGGGTGAACCGGCTCCGTTCGCTGCCGGACAGGCCGTTGTCGACGTGGATGTGGTCGTGATGGGCCTGGTCGTACAGATACGTCAGCACGTAGGCGAAGTCGCGGTGCAGGGTGGCGGCGATCCGCCAGTACTCCCCGGCCTGCGCGGCGTGCTCCGGGCCGTCGCCCCACCGGTCGAAGCGGCAGCTGACGAGGTCGCGTCCCCCGGTCGTGCGCACCGCGGCCAGGTCGAAGGCCCGGCCGGCGTGATGCCAGGACGTCGCCTGCTCTCCCGGCGCCCGACGGTGGGTGCCCAGGCACGAGATGCGCCCGGGAACACCCCAGCGGCGGGCCTGCCAGTGCGAGCGCAGGCTCGCGTCGAGCTGGCTCGCGAAGGCCGCGTCCATCGGAAACCGCGCCGGCACGTTGTCGACCTCGTAGCGCAGTTGCGAGCCGGCAAGCTGTCGGTACGAGGTGAGTTCCGGGGCGGGGACGACCTGCGGCTGGGGCCGCGGACCGGCCGGGGCGGGCGCGTCCAGCGCGTCACGGGCACTCTCGAACGACTCGCGCGCCCCGTCGGCGACCCCGTCGAGCACCGACTCCAGGCGGTCGGGGCCGAGCCACCACGCGCCGCCCGCGAGGGCGCCGAGCCCGGCCGCCCCCAGCAGCGCCCGGCGGCCGATCCGCCGGTCCTGTGTCACCCGACTCCACGCCTCTCGTTGCCTCGTGTCAGTCCCTCGTCCGGCCCTCGTGCGGCGCTCGTCCGGTCCTCGTCCGCGGTCCGTTCGGGTCCCGTCGGCGAGCGCGACCGGGCTTACCCCGCAGGGCCGCTCCCGGCTCGCGGGACGTGGTGAGCGTATTCGGACTTCCTGACAGTTATCGGACAGGCGTCTGATTTTGCGCTCGCCGGTCCGTCGCTAATTCCCCGCGCGGTTCACCGTTTGGTTAACGTCTGGTGCGGCGCACCTGAACACCGAAGATGCGCTTCCAGGGGCGCAGCGGCTGGACCCCAGTCGGTCCGGCCGGCGACGCCCGTGCACAAGGAGTCGACCAGTGCTGCTCGCTCTTCACTTCGCCATCGTTCTGGCGTTCATCGTCATCGGAGCCCGTTACGGCGGCATCGCGATCGGGTTCGCCGGCGGCGCCGGCGTGCTGGTGCTCGCGCTGCTCGGGGTGACCCCGGGCGAGATGCCGCTGGACGTGGTGTCGATCATCCTGGCCGTCATCGTCGCGATCTCCGCGATGCAGCTGGCCGGCGGCATGGACTACCTCGTGGAGATCGCCGAGAGGGTGCTGCGCAAGAATCCGCGTCACCTGTCGTTCCTCGCGCCGGTCATCACGTACGCGATGACGCTCATGGCGGGTACGGGGCACACGGCGTTCTCGATGATGCCGGTCATCACGGAGGTGGCCAAGGAGGCGGACATCCGCCCGTCGCGGCCGCTGTCGATCGCGGTCGTGGCCTCGCAGATCGCGATCACGGCCTCCCCGATCTCGGCCGCCGTCGTGTTCTTCGCGGGGGCGCTGGAGCCGAGCGGCGTCGACTACCTCGACCTGCTCGCGGTCGTCATCCCGTCGACGTTCCTGGCGTGCCTGGCGACGGCGGCGATCATGCTGGCGATCGACAAGGCCCGTGGCACATCCGAACTGCACACGCTGCCGGAGTACCAGCGCCGCCTGGAGAAGGGCCTCATCGTGCGGCGCGACACCTCGACGGGCCGCGAGATCGGACCCTACGCGAAGCGCTCGGTGCTGCTCTTCTTGCTCGCGCTGATCACCGTGATGACCTACGCCACCGTGATCAGCGATCGGGTCGGGCTCATCGAGGAGCCGGTGATGGGCCGCGACCAGGCGATCATCGCGATCATGCTCAGCGTCGCCTGCCTCATCACCGTGACCTGCAAGGTGGAGCCGGGTCAGATCCTGCGCAACTCCTCGGTGTTCAGCTCGGGCATGAGCGCGGTGGTCTGCGTGCTCGGCGTCGCGTGGCTCGGCACCACGTTCGTCACGCACCACGAGGAGGCGATCCTCGCCGGGATCGGGTCGTTCCTGCACGACCACACGTGGTCGCTCGCCGTGCTGCTCTTCTTCGCGTCGGCGCTGCTGTACTCCCAGGCCGCCACCGCCCGTGCGCTCATGCCGACGGCGCTGGCCATCGGGGTCTCCCCGCTGACGGCCGTCGCCTCCTTCGCGGCGGTCTCCGCGCTGTTCGTCCTGCCGACCTACCCGACGCTGCTGGCGGCGGTGGAGATCGACGACACCGGCTCCACGCGCATCGGCCGGTACATCTTCAACCACCCGTTCTTCGTGCCGGGCGCGCTGAACATCGCGATCGCCGTCGCCCTCGGCTTCCTGTTCGGGGGGATCGTGCTCTGACGCGCTCTGACGCGCCGGGAGAAGGCGCCGGTCAGTCGAAGACGACCGTGCGGTCGGTGTTGAGGATGACGCGCGACTCGCAGTGCCACTTCACGGCGCGCGACAGCACGTCGGCCTCGACGTCCTGGCCGGAGCGCACGAGGTCGGTCGGGCCCATGCGGTGGTCGACGCGGGTGACGTCCTGCTCGATGATCGGGCCTTCGTCGAGGTCGGCGGTCACGTAGTGCGCGGTGGCGCCCACGAGTTTGACGCCCCGCTCGAACGCCTGGTGGTAGGGGCGGCCACCCTTGAAACTGGGCAGGAACGAGTGGTGGATGTTGATGATCCGACCGGACATCTCCCGGCACAGCTCGTCGGAGAGCACCTGCATGTACCGCGCGAGCACGACAAGGTCGATGCCGTTGTCGCGCACGAGCTGCATGAGGGCGGCCTCGGCCTCCGGCTTGGTGTCGGCGGTGATCGGGATGTGGTGGAACGGGATGCCGTAGGAGCGCGCGAGCGGCTCGAGGTCGGTGTGGTTCGACACGATCGCGGGGATGACCATGTTGAGCCCCCCGCTGTACCAGCGGAACAGCAGGTCGTTGAGGCAGTGGCCGGCCTTGCTGACCATGATCAGCGTGCGGTAGGGGTTGGTGGCCCGCCATAGCTCCCACGTCATGGCGAATTCCTGCGCGATCGGGGCGACCCGTTCGCGCCACCCCTCGACCGAACCCTCGCCGGTGTCGGAGAAGTGGATGCGCATGAAGAAGTGGTCGGTGAGCCGGTCGTCGAACTGTTGGCTCTCCTCGATGTTGGCGCCGCCCTCGAAGAGCATGCGGGTCACGCTCGCCACGATGCCCGGGCGGTCGGGGCACGACAGGGTGAGCACGTACTGTCGGCTCGCGTCGGTCGACTCGTCGACCCCGCTCTGGTGGGTCAGGCCCTGTGCCTTGCGTGCGGCGGACTTCACGGCGGCCAGCGCGGCGGCGCCGGGGACGGGGCTGGTCACGGCCCTACCTCCAAAGTGGTGTGCCCTTACGCCGAGATCGGCGTCGTGGTGCGCATAGCGGAACGTGCCGCGGAGTACGCAACAAAAGCGTAGCTCTCGGGGCTCATTACGGGAAGACTCCCGTATGGTTGCGCCATGCGGAACAAGGCACATGGCGTGAAGGGCGCGGCGAAACCGGGGAGTTCGGGCATCTCGGAGGCCGGGGAGTCGACGGTGCAGTCCGTCGATCGGGCCGTCACGATCCTGGAGCTGCTGGCGCAACACGGCGCGTTGGGGGTGACCCGCCTGGCCGGCGAGCTGGGCGTGCACAAGAGCACCGCGAGTCGGCTCGTCGCGGCTCTGGAGCGCCGCAGCCTCGTCGAGCAGGTCGCCGACCGCGGGCACTACCGCCTCGGTGCCGGCATCCTGCGCCTGGCCGGCGCCACCGACGCCCGCATCGACCTCGTCGACGCGGCCCGGCCGGTGTGCCGCCGGCTCGCCGACGCCACCGGGGAGACGGTCAACGTCGCGGTGCTCTCGTCGGGGGCGGCGCTCTACGTCGACCAGGTCGCCGGCGGTGGCACCCGTTCGACGTACAACTGGGTGGGGCAGCGCATCCCGTTGCACGCCACCTCGAACGGCAAGGTGCTGCTGTGCGAGCTGGAGCCCGACGAGCGCGCCGAGATCTTCGCCGAACTCGTGCCGTACACCCCGAGCACCGTCACCGACCCGCAGCAGCTGCAGCGCGAGCTCGACGAGGTGGCCGAGCAGGGCTACGCGATCGCCGTCGACGAACTCGACGTCGGCCTGACCGCGATCGCCGGTCCGATCCGCGACACCAGCGGGGCGATCGTCGCGTCGCTGAGCGTGTCCGGTCTGACGTTCCGCTTCGATGACGAGCGTGTGGCCGAGGTGCTCGCGATGCTGCTGGAGGCAGCCACCGAGGTGAGCGCCCAGCTCGGGTGGCGGGCCACCGTCTCCGTGGAGGGCGACTGACGTCAGCGGGCGGCGACCGCGAGGTGCAGGTGATCGGCGTGCAGGTCGTCGGTGAAGGCCTTGGCCGGCGGGTCGGGCGGCAGGAACGGTGCGCCGATCCCGCCGTTCGCGCCCGCGGCGGCGGCCGTGCGCATGACGTCGGTGATGAGCGCTCGCGGCGTCGCCGGGTCGACGACCCGATGGCCGTCGATGCGCCACACGTCGACCGCTCGTCCGGTGGAGTGTTTCGACGCCCGGGGCGTGCCGAAGACCTCGCGCGGGTGCGCGCTGAGCAGCACGGTGACGTCGATGCGGTGCTTCTGCGCGACGGCGAGCATGACCCGCAGCAGCTCCGGCTGCACGCGACCGGCGCGGATGTCGGCGCGGGCGTCGCGGGGCAGCCGCAGATTGGGGTGCTCCAGGGCCGTCGCGGCGAGATTTTCGGCGTCCGGCGCCGGCGCGGGTGAGCCCGCGCCGGTCTCGCCGGTGAGCGGGCTCGCCGCCGGACCCACCGCCGCTCCCGTCGCGGGGCCGTACACCGCGGTGACCCGCCAGCCGTGCGGGCCCTTGGCCAGCCGCACGTCGAGGGTGAGCTCGCGCACCGAGCGGCCTGCCGGCGACGAGTCCGAGCGCAGGTGCTGGTCGAGCACGAGCATGACGCTGGACCGGGAGGCGGTCAGCCCGCCGTACTGCGGATACCTCACCTCGACCGAGCGCGCGTCGGGATGCGCCAGCGCCACCCCGAGGGCGCGGGCCGCCCGGGGCGCGACGTCGTGACTCTCCAGCCGCCGCTCGATGGCCGCGGCCGACCCGCCTCCGCGCGGCCACGCGCCGGCGAGTTCGACGATGCGCGTGGCGGTCCGCTTGATCTGCGGGCGCACCTCACCGGCTCCGGGTCGCCAGGGCGTCGCCACCCGTGAGCCGGCCGAGGAAGTATCGGCCGAGGAAGTTTCGGTCGAGGGGGTATCGGCCGCGGCGGGCGAGGTCTGGCGGTCGCCCGGTCTCGCCGCGGCGGTCGCGGTCTGCTCGTTCGCGGTCTGTTCGCTCGCGGTCTGTTCGCTCGCGGGGGTGGCTCGGTCGGGGTGCTGGGGTGCGGAGTCGTCGGTGGGGCCGGCCGCGCACCCGGCCACGAGCGCGCCGAGGGCGACGAGGGTGAGGGCGCGCGCCGGGGCCGACCTCACGTCGAGGTCCCGCGTCCGTCCAGGGAGTAGCTCATGGCGAGGAGCCGGTCGCCGTCCACCGACGTCACCTCGTCGCCGCGCGACCAGCCGAGGCGCTCGTAGAAGCCCGCGGCCGAGCCGGCGTCGGCGCGGGTGACGAGCCGCGCGGTTCGTGTCCCGCCGGCGCGGGCCCGCTCGAGATAGGCCGCCGTGAGCTGCCTGCCCACGCCGCGACCGCTCCACCGCGGATCGACCGCGAGAGCGGTCAGCACGCCGGTGCGCACGGGCTCGTTGTGCTCGGGACCGGTGCGCGCGTTGCCGGGGTGCGCGGCGGTCGACGGGCCGGGGCGTCGCGCCAGGCGGCGGGCGTAGCGGGCCAGGCGCGTCCGGGCGAACCGGGCCGCGACGCGCGGGCGCACGACGAGGGCTGCCAGTCCGGAACGCAGCAGCGGGGCGCGGTGTTCGTTCAGCACGTGCCGCAGCTGGGCCTCTTCGTCGCTGGAGCCGATGAGAAAGCCCACCGTCCGGGTCCCGGAGGGCGTCGGTGCGGTCGCGACGAGCGCGATCCCGTCCGGTGAACCGAGGTACGTGGCGTGCCAGGCCCGCACGAACCGCTCGCCCAGCCGCGGGAACAGCCCGAGTCCGAGTCGGGCCACCTGCAGATGGCTGGTGGCGTACAGGTCCCGCGCGGTGGCCGCCCGCACGACGATGTCGTCTCCCGCGCGCGCGGGCTCCGACTCCAGGCCCGGCGAGTTCGCGACCGGAGCACGCCCGGCCGGTGGTGACGCCGAATTCGCGGATATCGACGAACGGGCCGACGTCAGCGGACGTGCCGGACCCGGCGGATTCGGTCGACGTTCGGTGTGCGGGGCGGGGGTGACGTCGAGTGGGGCCGACGCGGCGGGATTCATTGGCTGGCCTAGGTGCAGGGGAGGTCGGCAAGGACGCCCGAAATGAGTCGGTCGTCCGATTCACAACCTTGTCAACCGCAGCTGAATCATACCTGAGACGCACATTGGAATGACCTGTCCACCAACAGAATTCGAGAACCCTGCGGACCGGGCGAGCCGATCCGGCCGAAAGTCTGGCGATGGCCGCCGGGCGGCCCCCTCGTGCGTCGTCACCGCGTCGTCGTCCCGTGGCCACCCCACCGTCGCCGCGTCGTCGCCGGGTCGTCACGGTGCCGCAGCCTCGGCGTCACCGCGTGTCGAGCGCCCGTGTTCACGGCCTCCCGAGGTCCAATATGGGCGAATTGCCGGACGACGTGCGGGTCAGCGGGTTCTGCTGGGAAAGCACGGGACTCTTGCCGATACTCGCAACGACGGGCAAAGTGAGTTTTCGTCGCGTTTCGTGGACGCAACACGAGGCGTGCAGTTGCGTGACGCGCAACGCCCGATCGACGGCTTCGGCACGCCGTTGTCGATTGGTCGGGCTTTTCGCGTTGGGCCCCTCGTTCCGGTTCCGACAACTTGCTCAGGAGGCCAGCCATGGCCCAAGCTCCACCAGCCGAAAAGGTCGAGCCGCCGACCGGTGAACCGCCGTCCGAAGAACCCAAACAGCCCATCGACACAGTGGTGTTCGGGATCGCGGCCGCGCTCTCGCTGCTCGTGCTGGCCTTCGGCTGGTTCGCCACCGAGTCCTTCAGCGCGGCCACCGCCGCCGCCCTCGCCTGGGTCACCGGCAACTTCAACTGGATGTTCGTGCTGGCCAGCGGCGGGTTCGTGCTGTTCTCGTTGTTCTTGGCGGCCTCGCGCTACGGCAACATCAAGCTCGGCCCCGATGACTCCACGCCGGATTTCAGCACCTTCTCGTGGGTGTCCATGATGTTCGCCACCGGCATGGGCATCGGCCTCATGTTCTACGGCGTGGCCGAGCCGCTCACCCACCTCAACGAGCCGCCGATGGGCCTGGCCCAACCGGGCACGGAGGAGGCTGCGCACCTGGCGATGGAGTACACCTTCTTCCACTGGGCCATCCACCCGTGGGCGATCTACGCCGTGATCGGCCTGACCATCGCCTACTTCGCCTACCGCAAGGGGTACGGCAACCTCATCAGCGGCACCCTGCGCCCGCTGTTCGGTGACCACGCGGCCGGCCCGGGCGGTCGCGCCATCGACACGGTCGCGATCCTGGCGACGCTCTTCGGCTCCGCCACGTCGCTCGGGCTCGGCGCCCTGCAGATCACCGGTGGACTCGCCCACGTCTTCGGCATCGAGACCGGTGGCAACCTCACGCTGGCGGTGGGCGTCATCGCCTTCCTCACGGTCTGCTTCGTCATCTCGGCCGTCAGCGGCGTCGACCGCGGCATCAAGTGGCTGTCGAACGCCAACGCCGTCGCCGCCGGCCTGCTCGCATTGTTCCTGTTCGTCGTCGGCCCGTCGATCTTCATCCTCGGCGTCTTCACCGAGTCGATCGGCGGTTACCTGTCGCACCTGCCCGCGATGAGCTTCCGCGTCGGCGCCCTCGGCGGCGACGCCTGGTTGTCGGCCTGGACGATCTTCTACTGGGCGTGGTGGATCAGCTGGACGCCCTTCGTCGGCATGTTCATCGCCCGCATCTCCCGCGGCCGCACGATCCGTCAGTTCGTCGTCTTCGTCATCATCGTGCCGAGCCTGGTCAGCGCCGTCTGGTTCTCCATCTTCGGCGGTGTCGCGATGGACCTGCAGCTGCACCGCGGCGTCGACATGGCGGCCCGGCTGGCGGAGGGTCAGGAGAGCGCGCTGTTCAACACGCTGTCCGACTACCCGGTCTCGACGATCACCATTTCGCTGGCGGTCTTCCTCGTGGCGATCTTCTTCGTCACCGGTGCCGACTCCGCCTCGATCGTCATGGGCATGCTGAGCCAGAACGGCGACCCGGAGCCGAAGCGCTGGCTCGTCGTGTTCTGGGGTGTGGCCACCGGCGCCGTCGCGGCGGTGCTGCTGTACTCCGGCCGCGAGGATCCCGCGGCCGGACTGGAGGCGCTGCAAACCGGCGTGATCATCATCGCCGGCCCGTTCCTGCTGGTGCTCGTCGCCATGTGCATCTCGCTGATGCGGGCGCTGCGCGCGGAGCCTTACGCCGCGACGCTGGCTCCGGTCGTGCGGCAGCACCTGGAGCACCACATCGAGGGTGTCGTGGAGGAGAAGGTGAACACCGGCGGCATCCCGATCATCCGCGAGCCGGAGCGGCGCAAGCACCACGGTCCGCGGCTGCCCGGACCCAACCGCTGACAGCTGCTCTCGCACCGCACTCGACGGCCCGGTTCACGATCGCGTGAACCGGGCCGTCGCGCGTCGGCGCACCGGCCTTCGCCAGGCACGGCTCGTAGCGGTGGCTGACCGACCCGCGGAAGACCGTTGACACGACAGCCTCTGGGGGCAAAGCTGGGGTGCGACGTTGCGTATCATGCGACATGTTGCGTAGTGCGCACCCGCCCCACCTGCAGTTCCCTGTGAAAGGACCGGTCATGGCCTCCGTCCCGGAGAAGGCCCGCGTCGTCGTCATCGGCGCCGGAATCGTCGGAAACTCGCTCGCCTACCACCTCGGCGAGCTGGGTTGGACCGACATCGTGCAGCTCGACAAGGGCCCGCTGCCCAACCCGGGCGGCTCCACCGGCCACGCGAGCAACTTCATCTTCCCGGTCGACCACAGCCGGGAGATGACCGACATCACGCTTGAGTCGGTGCGTCAGTACAAGGAGATGGGCGTCTTCACGCAGTCGGGCGGCTTCGAGGTCGCGCGCACCGAGGAGCGCATGGAGGAGCTGCGCCGGCGCATGTCGAGCGCGAAGGCGTGGGGCATCGAGGCCGAACTGGTCAGCCCCGACTTCGTGCAGGAGAAGGTGCCGTTCCTCGACAAGGACGTCATCGTCGGCGCCTTCTGGACGCCCAGCGTCGGCGTCGTCGACTCCCTGCGGGCCGGCACGATCATGCGCGAGCGCGCCCAGGAGAAGGGCGTGCTCACCGTCTGCTCCGGCGTCGAGGTCACCGGCATGGAGGTCGTCGACGGGCACATCAAGGCCGTCGAGACGACCGGCGGCCGCATCGAGGCCGAGACCGTCGTCATCGCCTGCGGCGTGTGGAGCCCGAAGCTGGCCCGCATGGCCGGCGCGCACATCCCGCTGACCCCCGCTGTGCACCAGATGATCTCCGCCGGACCGTACCCGGTGCTCGCCGAGCAGCCCGGCGAGATCAGCTTCCCGATCGTGCGCGACATGGACACGTTCTGCTACGAGCGCCAGCACGGCTCCGACATGGAGGTCGGCTCCTACGCGCACCGCCCGATCCTGCACGACCCGGAGGACATCCCCTCCAACGACCAGGCCCGCCTGTCGCCGACGGAGATGCCGTTCACCGAGGACGACTTCGAGACCCAGCTCGAGCAGGCGCTCGAGCTCATGCCCGAGTTGCTCGGCGACGAGTCGGGTGAGGTGCGCTACGCGATCAACGGTTTGCTCTCCCTGACGCCGGACGGCTTCCCGATCCTCGGCGAGACCCCCGAGGTCAAGGGCCTGTGGTCGGCGGCGGCGATCTGGATCAAGGAGGGTCCGGGCACCGCCAAGTGCGTCGCCGAGTGGATGACCGACGGCAACCCCTCGATCGACGTGGGCCACTCCGACATCGCCCGCTTCTACCCGCACCAGCGCACCCGCGCGCACGTGCGCGCCCGCACGAGCGAGTCGTTCAACAAGACCTACGGCATCGTGCACCCCGGCGAGCAGTACACCGCCTCCCGGGGGCTGCGGCTGTCTCCGATGCACGACTCGCAGAAGGAGCTCGACGCGGTCTTCTACGAGGCGGCCGGCTGGGAGCGCCCGCACTGGTACGAGTCGAACAAGGGCCTGCTCAAGAAGTTCTCCGACGAGCAGCTCATGCCGCGCGAGCACGAGTGGGACTCGCGCTGGTGGAGCCCGATCATCAACGCCGAGCACCTGC
>JBDIAM010000021.1:0-21166 GCA_039812445.1 Piscicoccus intestinalis
AGCAGGCGCCGTCCGCGCCGCAACCCGCGCCGTCCGCGTCGCCCACGCCGTCCGCGTCTCCCGCGTCGTCGCCCGCGCCGTCCGGGTCGCAGCCCGCGCCGCATCGGCTCACCCGGCTGCAGGCGGGGGCGGTCGTCGCCGGCGTCGCGATCGGTCTGGCGCGGCATGTCGGGCTCGACGTGCGGCTCGTGCGGGTCGCGTTCGTCGTGGCCAACCTGGCCTTCGGTCTCGGCATCGGCGCGTACGCACTGCTGTGGGCGCTGACGCCCGCCGACGACGGCGCCGCGCACCGGTCGTCGCGGCGCGTGCCGGTACAGCTGCTGCTCGTCGGGGCGGCGCTGCTGGCCCTCGGGGGACTCGGGCTCACCGGCCAGAGCGTGCTGCCCGACATGCTGCGCCCGATGCTGCCGGTGCTCGCGGTCGCGGTCGGCGCGGTCATCGCCTGGCGCGACGTCGAGGCGTTCGAGCGGCAGACGTGGCTCGGGCCGGGCGGCGGCCGCCGCGCGGTGCCCCGCGTGCTCGCCGGGGCCGCGCTCGCCGCCGTCGGGCTCGTCGTGCTCATCACGAGCGAGCGGGGCCTGTCGATGGCCTGGGACGTCGGGGTCGCGACCGCCGCCGTCATCGCCGGCCTCGGGCTCGTGCTCGCGCCGTGGATGGCCGGCTTCTGGCGGCGCTACGAGCGCGAGCAGACGGCCCGCATCCGGGAGACCGAACGCGCCGACATCGCGGCCCACCTGCACGACTCGGTGCTGCAGACCCTCGCGCTCATCCAGCGCACCGACGACCCCGCGATGGCCGCGCGGCTGGCCCGCGGCCAGGAACGCGAGCTGCGGGCGTGGCTGTACGGCGGCGCCGCCACGGCCGGCACCCTCGCCGGGGAGGTGGCGCGGGTCGCCCACGAAATCGAGGACACCCACGGCGTGCCGATCGACGTCGTCGTCACCGGCGACCGCGACCTCGACGACGCCGGCGACGTGCTCGTGCGGGCGCTGCGCGAGGCACTGCTCAACGCGGTGCGCCACGGGCGGCCCCCCGTCTCCGCGTACGTCGAGATCGGTGCCCGCGAGGCGGAGGCGTTCGTGCGCGACCACGGCACCGGCTTCGACCTCGACGACCTCGGCGACGTGCCGACGGACCGCCTCGGGGTGCGCGAGTCGATCGTCGGGCGCATGCAGCGGCACGACGGCACCGCCCGGTTCCGCCGGCTCGAGGAGGGCACCGAGGTCTCGCTGCGGCTGCCGTTCGAGGCGCCCGATCCGGCCGAGCATCCCGAGCGGCCGGACGACCCGGCCGGCCCAGCCCGCCGCGCCCGCCCGACCGGCCCTCAGGGCCCCGACGACTCCGCTCGCGATCCGCGCGACGCGCCCGCATCCACCCAGGAGAGGCAGTGACCAGGCAGTGAGCACACCCACCCCAGCCCCCGAGACGATCCGCCTCGTGCTCGTCGACGACCACCGGATGTTCCGCAGCGGCGTCAAGAGCGAACTCGTCGGCGACCTGGCCCGCGGCCTGGAGGTCGTCGGCGAGGCGGCCACCGTCGACGACGCGGTCGCGGTCGTCGCCCAGCAGCGGCCCGATGTCGTGCTGCTCGACGTGCACCTTCCCGGCGGAGACGGTCACGGCGGCAGCGACGTCATCGCCGGCTGCCGCACGCTGACCACCGAGACGGGAGCGCCGGTGCGCTTCCTCGCGCTGTCGGTCAGCGACGCCGCGGAGGACGTCATCGCGGTCATCCGGGCGGGCGCCCGCGGGTACGTGACGAAGACGATCTCGCCGGGCGACCTCGTCTCGGCGATCCGGCGGGTCGCCGACGGCGACGCCGTGTTCAGCCCGCGGCTCGCCGGCTTCGTGCTCGACGCGTTCGGCGCCGCCGCCGGGGAGGTGGCCGAGGTCGACGAGGAGCTCGACCGGCTCTCGGCCCGCGAGCGGGAGGTGATGCGGCTCATCGCGCGCGGCTACCAGTACAAGGAGGTGGCCAAGGAGCTGTTCATCTCCGTCAAGACCGTCGAGACGCACGTGTCGTCGGTGCTGCGCAAACTGCAGCTGTCCTCGCGGCACGAGCTGACGGCCTGGGCGATGCATCGCCGCCTCGTCTGACGTCATCGCCTCGTCCGAGAGCCTGGTCCGAGAGTCGGGTCCGAGAGCCGGGCGGGCAGCGGGACACCGACTCGGAGACGGGACACCTCGCGCTCGATAGCGCCGGCTGGGTGTGCGCCCCGAGAGCGGCGTCACCGACTCCCCAACCGGTCCGGTCGGCGGGCGAACGCGTCGGCCGCTTGCTTAGGGTGGACCCATGGTCGCTACGTATCTGGCTCTCACCTGGGCACACTGGGGCGGGCTCGCCCTCCTCGTCGTCGGTTACATCCTGTCCGTCAGCCGGGGCACGATCAGCGAGGTGATGGTCTGGGGCGCGCGGCTGCAGCTGCTGCTGGGGCTGCTGCTCGTGGCGGCCGGCGAGATCGGCCAGGTCCGCGTGTTCGACCACATGATGATCGGCGTCAAGCTCGTCATCGCGCTGCTCGTCGTGGTGTTCGCCGAGATCTCCCGCGCCAAGGCCGCCAAGGGCCAGGGCAACCAGCTCTTCACGCACGCGGCCGCGGCCGCCACCGCGCTCAACGTCATCGTCGCCCTCGTATGGCTTTGACGTACGGCTGAGTTGATCACCCACCGACGAGAGAACCCCTCCGGAGTGTTCCGGAGGGGTTCTTTCGTCGTCGGGGTCAGCTGATCGTGGACTTCTCCCGCTCGGCCGCACGCTCGGCCTTCGTCGAGGCGCGCAGGCTGGTGATCGTGGTGATGGCCAGCACGCCGACGATGACACCGAGGGAGGCCAGGGTCGGGATGACCGGAACCCAGTCCCAGATGCCGTGGGCCCAGTGCATGACGAGCTTGACGCCGATGAACGCGAGGATGATCGACAGCCCGTAGCTGAGGTGCACGAGCTTGGACAGCGCGCCCTCGAGCACGAAGTACAGGGCGCGCAGGCCCAGGAGCGCGAACGCGTTCGTCGCGAACACGAGGTAGGCGTCGCCGGTGATGCCGTAGACGGCGGGCACGGAGTCGATGGCGAAGACGATGTCGGTGCCGAGGATCGCGACGATGACCAGCGCCATCGGGGTCAGCGCGCGACGGCCGCGGTCACGGATGCTCAGGCGGGTGCCGTGGTAGTCGTCGGTGACCGGGTAGAAGCGGCGCAGGATCCGCACGGTCCGCAGCTGGGAGACCTCGATCTCGTGGTCGGCGGGCGACATCGCGTCGCGCAGCAGCTTGACCGCGGTGGCGAGCAGGATGAGGCCGAAGAGCAGGAACGCCCAGGAGAAGTTCGCGATGAGCTGGGCGCCGACGGCGATGAAGATGGCCCGCAGCACGAGCGCGCCGGCGACGCCGATGAGCAGCACGCGCTGCTGCAGTTCGCGCGGCACGGCGAACGCGGCGAGCAGGAGCATGAAGACGAAGAGGTTGTCGACCGACAGCGACTTCTCGACGAGATAGCCCGTGTAGTACTCCAGGCCGATCTGGCCCCCGAAGGTGCTCCACAGGTAGACGCCGAACGCGACGGGGATCGCGATGTAGAAGGCCGACCAGCCGAGCGCCTCGCGCATCGAGACCTCGTGCGGGCGGCGGGTGATGATGAAGTCGAGCACGAACAGGGCGATGACGCCGCCGATCGTCGAGGCCCACAGCATGGGGGAGGCGATGGAGGCGGAGCCGCCGGGCGCGGCGGCAGCGAGCATCGAAGCAGACATCACAGAAGAACCTTCGCGGTTGGGCTGTGAGGTCTCCTTCACCCGAACTCCGCTGAGGCGGATGAGAATCGGGCTCGCACCGGGACGCCGTGGGACGTCGGAATGGCCGGTCGCGAAGGTTCGTGAAGTACTCCCCTCGACATCGAGATAACCAGGTGCTCCCGGGACGTGTCAACTTTCGGTTCGATCCGTGGGCGCGCGGAGCGTGCGGAGTTCCCGGCCACTGAGGGCCGAAGCGCTCGACGGCATCGGTCCCTCTCAGGGCTCGGCGCGCTCGTCAGGCTCCTGCTGCTCGGACAACCGGACGACGACGTCGGCGCGGTCGGCGGTCGCCGCGACGAGCCGGGCGTTGGCCTCGTCGGAGCGCAGCACCCACTCGCGGGCTGCCTGCGGACTGCGGCCGTGGCCGATGTGCCGCTCGATCAGCCGGTGCACCCGCAGGTCGACGGCCACGTCGACGTACCAGCACTCGGTGAGGCAGGCGCGTGCCCGCTCCCACGAGGGGCCGTCGGAGAGCAGGTAGTTCCCTTCGGTGATGACGAGCGGGACCGTCGGGTCGACGCGGATCGCGCTGCCGATCGACTCCTCGAGCGAACGGTCGAAGTACGGCGCGTAGACGATCTCGTCGCGGCGTTGGTCGCGCAGTCGCGCGAGCAGCGCCGCGTAGCCGTCGGCGTCGAAGGTGGCGATGTTGCCCTTGACCTCGGCCAGGCCCTGCGCGCGCAGCTGGGTGTTGGCGAGGTGGAAGCCGTCCATCGGCACGACGACCGCGGCGCCGGGGCCCAGCGCCGTGACGATCGCGGCGGCGATCGTCGACTTCCCGGAGCCGGGGCCGCCGGCGATACCCAGGACCGTGCGGGTGCCGCGCGCGGCGAGGCCGGCGGCGCGCTGGACCGTCTCCGAGAGACGGGTGAGCACCGGTGGCACCGGTGGTGTGGGTGCCATCGGGGAGCCTGGGATATCGGGGATGTCTGGCATGTCGCGGGTCGTCACGGTGAGTCTCCTGGGTGATGGGTCTCGCGGAGGCCGGCCAGCCAGGAGCGGGTGCCGCGGTGGGTGGTGGACCGGGTGGCGATCGCGGCGGCGGCCGACAGCGCGTGCGGGCGCCGGGTGACCGGCTCGGACGTGCTCTCGGCGAGGCGCGTGGCGAGGGCCCAGGCGTAGGCGCCGTGCAGGGCGTCACCGGCGGCCAGGGTGTCGACGACCTCGGTGGGTGGCACCTCGATCTGACCGGTCTCGTGCGCGTGACGCCAGCGGATCGGCTTGTCGCCGTTGGAGATCGCGGCGAAGCGTGCCCCGCGCGCCAGCAGCGCGTCCAATAACGCGTCGGGCGCGCCCGACGCCTCGTCGCCGGCGGTGGCAGCTGGGGTCTCGAGGCGGAAGGCCGCGGAGCAGATGATGTCGCTGCAGCGGGGGAGCAATTGGGCCATCGGAGGTTTCCAGCGACCGGCGTCGAGCACGACCGGCGGTTTCGTCGGCCGGCCGATGGAGCCGGTCGACTCGTCGAGCCCGTCGGAGTCGGTTCCGCTGAGGCTGCCGGTCTCGCCGTGGGTGTCGGTTCCGCCGTGGGTGTCGGTTCGGCCGAGGGGGTCGGTCTGGTCGATGGTCCCGGCCTCGGTCAGCGCGTCGAGGACGGCGTGGGCGAGATCGGGGTGGTGGCCGTCGATGAGGACGATGTCGACGGTCTCGTGGGCAAGGTTGTTCAGCCGCGGGTCGTCGGGCGCCGGCGGGGTGCTCGCTGCGGCGTCGGTGGAGATGATCTGTCGGGCGCCGGTGCCGGAGCCGACGGCGATAGCGGAGACCGCGGGCGTGTAGTCGGCGTCGGCGAGGTCGATGAGCCGCACGTTCTGGCGGCGTAGATCGTCGGCGACGAGACGGCCGAGCGGTCCTGGACCGACGCGGGTGACGAGCGTGGCATCTGCGCCGAGGGCGGCGAAGACGACGGCGGCATTGAGAGCGGGCCCGCCGGCAGCGAGTTCCTGCCACGTGGCCGTGGCCTTCTCGTCGGAGCCGGGCAGCGCGTCGACGCGCTGGACGAGGTCGAGCGTGGCCAGCCCGACGAACAGTCCGGCCACGCGACGCGGTGACGTCGGCGTCGGTGAGGTCGGCGTCGGCGAGATTGGGGTCGGCGAGGTCGGCGTCGGTGCGGTCGGCGTCGGCGAGGTCGGCGTCGGTGACGTGTGCGTCGGCGGCGTTGGCGTCATGGCGGTCTCCTGCCTTCCGGCGCTCGACACTACTGCCCCCAGGCGCGGTCGGCGGCCCACGAAAGCGGTCGGCGGGCCAAGAAACACGAGGGGCGGGGCGCGGCCCCGTGAAGCCGCCGACAGCGAGGTAGATCTGCCGCGTCTGCCCGGGCGTATTTCCCACTATCTTTCGCGGGCCCCGGTCGGAAGGGGTGTGAGGGCAGGCAAGGGCACGAGGCGGGTTCGGTGGGTGCGTGGCGGCGACTGGTGCTGGCCCGCGAAGGCATGACGAGAGCCCGCGAAAGGCATGGCGAGGGCCCGCGAAAGGCGGGGTGAGGGCCCGCGAATGCGTGTCGAGGGCATGAGAAGGCCCGCGGGCTGCCGAATCCGGCGTGCCCGGTGGACGATGCCGGGCTACCCGCGGGCCGCGGTGACTGCGGTGGTATCGCAGCTCACCCGTCCGTTGCCGACCACTGCCCCCGTCGTCGATCGCCACGCGGCGTCGGCGGGGCGGGGGAGGTGTCGGGACGGCTGCGCTAGCGCGCAGTCACCTCACGCGTCCGAAAGTTCTTCACTCCTCGGATCACCTCCTTTCCCGTGTCCGCACACGGTAGATCCGCGTCGTCGGAGCGCGCAACGGTATTTCCGGCGCACCGTGCTGTTGTGAGTGAGCGCGGCGACTGCGCCTCGACGGGTGGTGTGGTGACCCGGTGCGCGTGGTGAGGCCGGCGTTGCGAGAGGCGACCCGACGCGTGGGGTGAGGCGACCCGGTGCGTCGTGAGGGTGGCCCGGCACGTGGCGGCCTCGCCCCGAGGGCCGGGCGAGGCGCTTCAGCGGACACAATGGCGGGCGTGGCTGGAGAACTCAGCGGCCGACGGCGCCGCCCGCACGGCATCGACCTCGCCGACCCGCGTCTGGAGGCGTTCTGGGCGCGGCGTCTGCTGTGCTCGCTGACCACCGTGCGGGCCGACGGCACACCCCACGTCGTGCCGGTCGGCGCGACCCTCGACGTGCCTGCCGGCCTGGTGCGGGTCATCACGTCCGGTGACTCCCGCAAGGCCCGCCACGTCGAGCGCGCCGGAGCCGACGGCTCTCCGATCGTGCTGTGCCAGTTCGACGGCCGCCACTGGTGCAGCATCGAGGCCCGCGCCCACGTGAGTACCGATCCGGAGGCGGTTGCCGACGCCGAGCAGCGCTACGCCCGCCGCTACCGCACCCCGCGGCCGAATCCGTCGCGTGTCGTCCTCGTCGGTCGGATCACGAAGATTCTCGGCACGATTCCAGACCTCGAGGCCGATCCGGGACCCGCAGCATCCGACGCCGAGCCTGGTCCCGCAGCGCGAGGCTGACCCGCCAGGTCCCGGCCGCCCGGCAGGCCCCAGTCGGAGCGAGGCCAACCTGCGAGATGTCGGTGACGGGGGCTATCGTCACGCGCATCGACGGGAATCCGCCGGGCGTCGAGGCGTCCGGATCCCCACCCGGGCCCACCGAGCGGAGGTTGCCGACGTGCACCACCTGACACGTGTCAGCCTGGCCAATCGCGCCGTCGTCGCGCTGGTCACGCTTCTGCTCATGGCCGTCGGGGTGTTCTCGGCGACCACGCTCAAGCAGGAGTTGTTCCCGTCGCTGGAACTGCCGTCGGCGGCGGTGGTCTCCGCCTATCCGGGCGCGGCACCCGACGTCATCGAACGCGAGGTCACGCGCCCGATCGAGGATGCGGTGCGCCCGGTCGCCGGGGTGACGACCGTGACGAGCACCACCACCCGCGGATTGAGCCAGGTGAGCGTGCAATGGGACTACGGGCAGGATTCGGCCGCGGTCCAGCGTGACGTCGAGCAGGCCGTCTCCGGGTTGCAGCAACAGCTGCCGCAGGACGTCGAGCCGCGGGTGATCGGCGGGAGCCTCGATGCGATCCCGATCATCGCATTGTCGGTGACCAGCGACGACGACGAAACGACGCTGGCCCGCAAGCTCGACGACATCGCGGTGCCGCGGCTCTCGGAGATCGACGGGGTGCGCAGCGTCACGGTCTCCGGGGCGCGGGAGAGCCAGGTCGTCATCACCTTCCGGCCGGCCGACGTCGAGGAGTTCGGCGTGACCCCGGCGATGCTGCCGCAGGCGTTGCAGGCGGCCGGGGTGACGGTGCCGGCCGGCAACGTGGAGGTGCGGGGCTCGCAGGTCGACGTGCAGGTGGGGCGGCCGCTGTCCACCCTCGCCGACCTCAAGGCGCTGCGCCTGCAGGGCACCGACGGACCCGTACGGCTCGAACAGGTCGCCGACGTGACGACGGAGCCGGTCGAGGCGACGACGCTGTCGCGCACGAACGGTCAACCTTCGCTGGGGATCTCGGTCGTCAAGGACACCGAGGGCAACACGGTCGCGGTGGCCGAGCAGGTGCGCGAGGCGCTGCCGGGCATCACCCGCCAGCTCGGCGGCGGCGCGGCGTTCAGCACGGTCTTCGACCAGGCTCCGTTCATCGAGAAGTCCATCGAGGACCTCGGCACCGAGGGCCTGCTCGGCCTGGCCTTCGCGGTGTTCGTGATCTTCGTGTTCCTGCTGTCGTTCCGGCCCACGGTCATCGCGGCGATCTCCATCCCGACATCGCTGCTGATCGCGCTCATCGGGCTGTGGTCGGCCGATCAGACGCTGAACATCTTCACGCTCGGGGCGCTGACGGTGGCGATCGGACGGGTGGTCGACGATTCGATCGTCGTCATCGAGAACATCAAACGGCACGTCGGGCTCGGCGAACGCGGCGCGGGCGCGATCGTGCGGGCCGTGCGTGAGGTCGCCGGGGCGGTGACGGCCTCGACGATCACGACGGTGGTCGTCTTCCTGCCGCTCGGCCTGGTCTCCGGCGAGGTCGGAGAACTGTTCCGCCCGTTCGCGTTCACGACGTCGGTCGCGCTGCTGGCCTCGCTGTTCGTGTCGCTGACGATCGTGCCCGTGCTGGCGTCGTGGTTCATGGTGCCGCGCTCGGGTTCGCGCCGGAGCTCGCGGTTCGCGAGGCGCGCCGAGGCCGGGCACGATGCCGAGGCCGGGCACGATCACGAGGCGCAGACCTGGCTGCAGCGGCCGTACATTCCGACGCTGCGGTGGGCGTTGGGGCACCGCGTGCTGACGCTTGTGTTGGCGCTTGCGCTGTTCGCCGGATCGATGGCGCTCGTGCCGCGGTTGCGCACCGACTTTCTCGGCGATGCCGGGCAGGACACGCTGACGGTCGCGCAGGACATGCCCCCGGGCACCACGTTGGCCGTCACCGACGCGGCCGCCAAGAAGGTGGAGGCGGTGCTGTCGGCCGATCCGTCGGTGCAGTCGGTTCAGACGACCGTGGGTGGTGGCCAGGGTCGGGCGGCGTTCGGTGGCGCCGGCAACGCTGCGACCGCGTCCATGGTCATGACGCTGTCGCCGGGGCAGTCGGCGAGCGAGGTCGGTCAGCGGTTGCGCGGGGAGGTGGCCACTCTGACGGACGTCGGTGAGGTGCAGGTGCGCTCCGGAGGCGGGCCGGCCACCTCCGACGTGGAGATCCAGGTGCAGGGCAACGACCTGGAAGCGCTGCGCGAGGGCAGCGACCAGGTGGCGGCGATGATGCGCGGGGTGGCCGGCCTGGAGGAGGTGCGCAGCGACCTCGGGCAGACGACGAAGCTGCTGCAGGTGACGATCGACCCGCAGAAGGCCGCCGCGGCGGGGATGACGCAGGCCGAGGTCGGCCAGGCGGTGGCGTCCGCGGTGCGGGGCACCCCGGCCGGGCAATTGGTCTCGGACGAGAACCGGCAGGACATCCTCGTGCGCAGCCAGGAGCCGGCGCAGACGGTCGCGCAACTGTCGCGCATCGACCTGCCGATCAGCCAGAAGCAGACCATGGACGCGCGGGCGGACGCGGCGGCGGAGGTCGCCGACGAGCAGCAGGCGATGCAGGAACGTCAGGCCGCGCAGGCCCGGCGGCAGGCCGCGCAACAGATGCAGTCGCTGCGGGCGGGGCGGGCGCAGGCCCAGCGGCAGGTCACCCAACTCGAACGGCAACTGCGGGCCAGCCGCACCCAGACCCAGCGGCAGGTGGCGCAGCTGGAGCAGCTGGTCGCGACCCTGCGCCAATGGACCCGCACGGCCGCCGCGGCAGTGCCCACACCACCTCCGAGCGCCGCCCGGCAAGCGGCCCCCACGGCGGGCCGGACGGCAAGCCCCTCGCCAACGCGGGCGGCGGCTCCCGCGGCGGGCCGGACGGCAAACCCCTCGCCCGCGCGGACGGCGACTCCCTCGCAGAGCCGGTCCGGCAGGCCCGCGGCATCGCGCCCCACCCCGTCTCCGAGCCGGTCGGTGCCGTCGGTGCAGGCCGGGTTGTCGCGGGCGCAGCAGGCCCTGGTCCGGCAGATCGAGGCGCAGGTGACCCAGTTGGAGGCGGGGCTGGTGCAAGCCCGCAGGCAGGTCGCCGCCATGGACCAGCAGATCGCGGCGGCGGCGCAGGCGCAGGCCCGCGGCACCGAACAGGCGCAGGAGGCGGCGCGGCTGGCTCGGGCCGCGCAGGACGCGCAGTCCGCCCAGGCCACGCCGCTGCGGCTGAGTCAGGTGGCGACGGTGCGTGAGGTGGCGGCGCCGGCGACCATCACCCGCACCGACGGAGTGCGCACCGTCACGGTGAGCGCCACCCCGACGGGTGACGACCTGTCCGCCACGAACGCGGCCCTGCGGGACGGCATCGAGGCCGCCTCCCTGCCCTCGGGAGTGACCGCCACGCTCGGCGGGGTGAGCGCCGACCAGGAGGAGGCGTTCCGGCAGCTCGGGTTGGCGATGCTCATCGCGATCGCGATCGTGTTCCTCGTCATGGTGGCCACGTTCCGGTCGCTGATCCAGCCGCTCATCCTGCTGGTGTCGATCCCCTTCGCGGCGACCGGCGCGGTGGCCCTGCTGCTCCTGACCGACACGGCCCTCGGGCTGCCCGCGATGATCGGGCTGCTCATGCTCATCGGCATCGTCGTGACGAACGCGATCGTGCTCATCGACCTCATCAACCAGTACCGCGCGGCCGGTGACGGCGTCGAGGACGCGATCATCGACGGCGCCAGGCTGCGGTTGCGGCCCATCGTCATGACGGCGATGGCCACGATCTGCGCCTTGATCCCCATGGCGCTCGGGCTCACCGGCGGCGGGGTGTTCATCTCGCGCCCGCTGGCCATCGTCGTCATCGGCGGGCTGGTGACCTCGACCCTGCTGACGTTGTTGCTGGTGCCCGTCCTCTACGACCTCGTCGAGTCCGGCCGCGAACGCAGGCAGCAACGCCGCAGCCAGGGCGAAACCGCCGAGCGCGGCGGGACCGACGGACAGGGCGGGAACGACGAGCCCGGCGGCAACGACGAGCCCGGCGGCAACGACGGGCCTGAGGGGCCCGGCGGCGGTGACGGGGGACCGAGCGACCCACCGCACGGCCCGCGCGGCCCGCTCGGCGCCGGAGCCGACGATCCTCGATCGCCGTGGGAGCCTGTCCGCGGGCAGGCGCCGACGACTGGATTGCCCGTGCGATGAGGCGGTCGGACCGGCCCGACCTGACACGAGAAACGCCCAGCTAGGCCGTCTGGGACATTGGGCCTGGACACTCACCCACTGGCGCGGAATACTGCCCACTGCACCATGCGTCGCGGCGGTAGTTGCCGCTGTGAAACACACACCCTCGCATCGAGGCGACGGCCTGCTCGGGTCATCGGCTCGACCGAACCGGAGGACCCGATGACTGCGAACATCATCGTCACGGTCGAACGCACCTTCCCCTACACTCGGCCCCGCGTTTTCCGCGCCTGGACGGAGCCGGACGAGATGGCGCAGTGGCGTGGCAGCCCCGGCTGGCACGTGGAGAAGGACACCGTGACGTCTGAACTGAAGCTCGGCGGCAAGCACCACCACGTCAAGGTGCGCGACAACGACCCGTCCGTTCGGGTCACTACGGACGCGACCTTCACCGAGTACTTCGACCCGGACGTGTTCGTGGCGCGCCAGCGCATCACCGGCGACGCCGGCATCGACCCGGACAAGCCGCTGGAGCTGCGGGTCGAGTTCACGAAGATGGGCAAGGACGGCACGCTGGTGCGCATCATCCAGGGCCCGTACAACCCCGACGTCGCGCAGTACCACGCGGAGGGCTGGGAGAAGGAGCTCGAGCGCCTGTCGGGCTTCCTGCAGGCCAACCCCTCCTGACCACCCACCGGAGACCGCGTGCATCCGGCGGTCTCCGGTCGTGCACCACGTCGCCACGGCCCGGCTCACCCACCCGGCGAGCCGGGCCGTGCGGCGTGTCCCTCGATATTCACGCACGGGACAGCGCGCGCGGATCAGCGCGAACCGGCTCATGGCAGGTGCGCGGTGGCGCCGACGAGCCGTCTGGTGCGGTCGTGCGGGGCGTAGACCCCGACGAGATGCCAGCCCGACCGGCCGTGCAGCGCCGGTCTCAGGCATCGAAAAGCGTCGTCGGCGTCGACCTCCCACGTCGTGGTGAGACGGTGCCTCCACACGCGGGTCGAGATCGCGCCGTGCGAGCGCCATCTCGTCGCGATCGCGCGGACCTCGTCGCGATCCAGGCCGCGGGTCTCGACGACGGACAGGGCACGGTCTCCGGGCGGCCCCAGCCCGACGATCTGGCGATGCCCCTGGCGGTCGGTGCACGTGATGACCTCGTCTCCGCTGGCCAGCGTGGTCAGCGCCGACGTACGCAGGAGCCGGTAATGACCGGCGCGCAGGCGTTGAGCGGGGAGCATCTCGTCCCGAGGCATGCCGGTGCCCGGCAGCAGCACGAGCCGCACCTGGTAGGTGGTGCCGGCGGCGGCGGGGTCGACATGGCCCGGCGCCGGGGTGCCGTCGTCGTTCGGGCGCCGCGCGGCGACGTGAGCGGGTTTCTCTGCGGGAGCGGACGAGTGGGCGATCGATGCGTTGACGGTCGTCATGGGGGAGCCTCCTGGGCGTCGTGAATACCGAGAGCGGCCGCGCTACGCAGCGCTCTCTGTCGCAGTGGTCGGGCGTGTCACGCGTGTGCGCGCGCCGCGAGGCGGGGTCTGGTCCTTCGGCTTCTCGGTCGCGGTGTCAGGTTTCTCGGCACTCCGGGAGTCGTCGACGCCGGTCCGCCCGGGGCCGGCGTCGGTCACGGACGTCTCGGCCCCCGCCCCCTCGACGCCGGCCTGCTGCGCGTCGCCCCCGTCACCGGCGTCGGGTAGCTCCGCCTCCAGCGCGGTGGTGTCGGTCGGTGCGGTCCGCTCACGACGGCCGCGCTCGAGGAGCGCCTCGTGCGATTCGATGATGAGTCCGCGGACGGCGGCGGTCTGCAGGGTGGCGGAGCAGAGCAGTTCGCCGAGGCCGGCCCAGCGCCGCTGGAGATGCTCGGGAAGCACCTGCCGTAACTCGTATGACACGGTGTGCCGGCGCACGCACGCCGAGCGCAGCAGCGACACGCTGCGTTGGTTCGCGCCACCCACGACGTTCAGCCGGCGGGCGACGTCACGACGAGTCAGGCCGGGATCGTGGCCGCGGCCGTTGCTCTCGAGCGCCAGCACGACGAGGCTCGAGGCGATGGTCTGGTCGCGGGACTTCCGTCGGAACAGACCGGGGTCGAGGCGGGCCGCCCGCTGCAGGAGTCGGCGAGCGATCGTCAGCAGCTCGGGTTCGTCGGTGCCGTCGCGGGTGAGGCCGGTGACCACCAGCGTGTCGATGAGCCGCACGCGCTCGTGGATGTCGACGGGCGCCTCGCTCAGATCCAGCGTCTCTGCGGGCACGGGCTCCCGGTCGAGAGAGGCGAGTGCATCGACGCCGCCGACGAGTTCGGCGAGGTTGTCCAGGCCCCGCCGACGTCGCAGCTCGGCCTCGGTCGGAGCCCCGGCAAGGTACGCGGCGCGGGCCTCATCGAGTGCGGCGCCGGTGAGGAGGCGCCACTGCGGGTCGATGTTGCGCCGCTCGTGACCGTGTTCGATGACGCGCCGCAGCACCCGCACGAGGGCCTGCCGTTCCTCCAGGGAGCGCAGCCCGTGGCGGGGATCGTCTCCGGACAGCACCGAGCGCACGAGGTGCGGCCCCCACACGAAAGCGTCCCGGCTTCCGTGGGTGTGCGCGAGATGCAGCAGGGTCTCCAGGTGCGACCCGTCACCGGGCCCGAGCAGACCCGCCTCGGCCAGCTCGCTGCAGGACTCCATGAGGGGGTTCTCGCGGGGACGCCAACCGTAAGGCAGCTCGTACCCGTCGGGCGGGTAGCGCGTGGCGGCCGGGTACTGCGGGTCGTAGAGGTAGCTCATGGCCCGACGCTAGGAGCCGATGGCCAGTCCGCGCTCGGCTCACACGGCATCTGTGGATAACCGCATGACCGCGCGCAGGCTGTGGACAGATCCGGCTCCCGCGGAGCCGACGACCGCGGCGACTAGGGGACGACCGGGAGCGCCCGACGGTCGATGCGGTCGTTGACGAACGGTGCGGGACGGTAGTCGATGAAGGCCGCCTCGCCGAGACCGGTCGCCTCCGCGGCCCGCTGCAGGGTCCGGGGCTGTGCCACCTTGCCCCATCGGCCCGTCGTGAGCCGGGCGCGCAGGGCATCGACGGCGGCGACGTTCTCCGCCACGGTGAACGTGCAGTGCCCGGTGCGCTGCACGTACGCCTCGCGCAGCAACCCGGCCTTGCCGGCGGCGCGCACCTTGCCGGCGTAGTTGTTCACGTATTCCACGGGCGCCGCGGCGTCGTCGGTGGTGTGCATGGTCAGCACCGGCACCCGCAGCGCCCCGACGGGGTGTGAGGTGCGCGCCAGCCAGGCGACCGCGTGCGGATCGGCTCGCACGTCGGCATCGGCGGTGATGCGATCGAGGTCGGCCGCGAGATCCAGCCCGGCAGAACGGTAGAGCGCGGCGACATCATCCCGGCGGGCGCTGCGCTCGAGCAACGCCGCGTAGTCGACCCCGGCGTTCCAGCCGCTGTCTCCGCCGGCGACGTTCTGCACGTCGACGCGGCGGGTCATCACCATCGGCAGAGTCGCGACGAGATAGCCGTATTCGGCCTTCTCGATCGTTGCCGGGTCCGTCGACGGGCGGGCGGATACGTCGGTCGACCACGTCGGCACGTTCATGAGCGCCGCCGCGAGTGCGATGCGGGCCCGCCCCTGCGCGCTGCCCTGGGCGGTCTTGACGGCGGCGACGAGCCGGTCGGCCTGCGCTGCCGCCTCCTGGGTCGAATCGAACTTCGTCAGCTTCACCTTCTGCCCGGGGAGCAGGAGCGACGCGACCGCCTGGGCGCCGTCGAGTTGGTAGTTGTTCAGGTTCAACCCACCGCCGAGCAGCCCGCACGTAGAGAGAGCACCGTCGATCTTCGCGTCGGGTCGCTCCGCGAGCAGGCTGCTGATGAGGCCGCCCATGGACCGACCGAGGGCGATCGTGCGCCGCGGCGTGCCGACCTTTTCGGTGAAGACCCCGAGGGTGCCGAGTTGGTCGTCGACCGCGGTCTCCAGGGCCCACCCGAGACGGGAGTACGAGGCCTGCGCGACGGCGTACCCGCGGGCCTGGAGCGCGTCGGCCGTGGGGGTGAAGTTCACGTCCCGCAGCGGGTTGTCCGGGCCGGTCCGGTAGCCGTGGCTGAACAACACCAAGTCGCCGTTCCAATCGGCGGGCACGTCGATGGCCCAGGCCGATCCGCTGGCAAGTCTGCCGTCGAGGTGGCGCGGCTCGGCCCGTGCGGCGGAGTCGGCGTCGGCCCCGGAAGCGAACCCGGGCGCCGCGCTCGTGGCGAGGACAGTAGCGGCGGCGAGCGCGGCCAGGGCAACCCGGCTGACACGTGCAACGCAGGGCAGGGACTTCATGGAGGGGCTCCTCGACGCTGAGGCAGACGGGCCGGCCGGACCCGCTCGGGCGTCAGCTTTCTCCGTGCCGCACAGGGCTGTCAACAGATTCCCAGTTCTTGCGAGAAGTGCTGCAGACCGACCCAACTCGGCGTCGAGACGCCGCCGGCATACGCCGAAGGCCCCGCTCGTCGCGAGCGGGGCCTTCGGCAGCGGGATAGGTGTTACTTGCGTCGCGGCCAGGTGGGGATGACGACCCGACCGGCGGTGGCGTTCATCGTGGCGGCGAAGGAGCAGTACCAGGCGCCGAGCGCGGCAGCGAGGCCGAGCCAGCCACCGGCTCGGACGGCGGCGGTCATGCCGGTGAAGTCGCCGACGGCGAGGCAGATGAACGCGCCGAGCAGGAAGATGAAGGTGACGAACAGCGCGGTGTTCGTCTTGCTCACGCAGGCGGTCATGTACGCGGTGAAGATCGTCCAGCCGAGCAGGAACAGCCCGACCGCTTGCCCGTGCCCCTCGTGGGAGACGGTCGCCGGGAACTCGGTCTGGGTCGACAGGTACCAGAAGGCCATCCAGAACCCGCCGTAGGAGCAGAACGCGACGCCACCGAGCGTGTTGTCCTTGAAGAACTCGAGCACGCCCGCGAACACCTGCACGATGCCGCCGTAGAAGAGCGCGAGACCGAAGACGACCGGCTTGAGTTCGGCGTCGAGGAGGCCGGCGTTGAACGTCGACAGCACGAACGTCGTCAGGGCGAAGGCGGCGGTGCCCAGGGGGCCCGGGTCGCCCATGACGAACTTGGTGTTCAGCGGCGCCGAGGTATTGAGAGTGACCTGGGTAGGACGATCATCGAGCGATGCGGACATGAGAGGAGCCTTCCGTCGAGCAGGCGCTACGACGGATTCGCAGCGCTGCGAAGTGATCTCACTGCGCACAGAGTTGCAGCGTGGAAACCTCGGGCGCTGTGGGCCATTGGTCCCGCCGCGACGAACGGTCGGAGGACCGGCGCGGACGGCGCCCCCATCTGCACGAACGCGCGGACCGGGCCGTTCGGCGCTCGGCGACGTCGCCGAACGGCACATACTCCGTTGGACACAGTTCTGTGCGATGTGCCCGTCACGGGTCGATCGAGCGGAGCCGGTCGCCGAGCCGCACGAACACCAGCCCCTGATCCAGGAGACGGGGTAGCGCCCGCGAGAAGCCTTCGGCGGTGTCTCCCGCGGGCCGATTCAGGTGCGCGATGACCACGTCACCGGGGCGGGTGGCGTCCAGGGCGGTGTCGATCTGGGCGGAGCGGAAGGTGGCCCCGGCGTCGCCGTTGACGGTGAAGCCGACGAAAAGCATTCCCATCTCGCGACAGATCTCGATCGCGACGTCGTCGGCGAACGCCGTACCGCTACGAAAGAAGATCGGTTCGCCGGGCCGGTGCGCGGCCAGCCAGTCGCAGGAGCCCATGACTTCGTCGTAGATCTGTCCGACGTCGCCGGTGCCGCGGATCCCGTAGGCGCTGCGGCCCGAGGTCGACAGAGGCACATGGCGCCGGCCGTGATTGCCGAGCGCGAACAACGGATCGGCGGCGAGCTCCGCGGCCGGCCCCGGGTTGGCATCGATCCACCGCTGGTTGAGCAGCAGTGTCGCCGCAACATCGCGGCGGCGCAGGAGGCCGATGAGCGCCGCGTCGTAACCGTCTCCGCCGGGCCCGCCGCAGGCATCGAAGGTCAGGGCGACCGCGCTGCCGGCGGGGTCGATCCGGGTGATCTCACCGGCGGTGCCGAGCCCCCACGCGCGCCCGTGCCGATTCGCGTAGCGCTCGACGATGTGCGCGCGGGTCACCCGGGGAGGCGGGGTGGTTCGATTCCCGTTCCGCCCGCTCGGGTTCGGCGCCGGCGAACTGCTATCCGAGGGGCCTGGAGGCACGGACTCGGGAGACGTCGTGCAACCGGCCAGAGCGGCGATTCCCGTCGAGCCGAGGGCCTGCAGCCCCACGCGCAACAGCACGCGGCGCGTCGGCGACGCCCGCTGTGCGGGATGATCGCGCGGCTCGGCCTCGCCTCGCGGGGCGGGTCGCGTCGGGGTGGCCGGGGTCGACACCGAATGCCTCTCGTCTGTGATGTGACACAGACCTGTCGGATCAGTGGGCCTGGGGTATGAGCGGATGCGCCGCCGCCGAGCGCCAACTGAGATACCGGACGCGGGTGTCGATCGCGCAGTAGCGTCGGCTGCAGGAGGGCGAGCAGATGAGCGACATGCGGGCGTGGGTGGTGTCGGAGCCGGGGCCGATCGACGAGCGGCCGCTGCGCCTGGAGCGGCGACCGGTCCCCGAGCCGGGCCCGGGCGAGGTGCTCGTACGGGTCGAGGCGTGCGGTGTGTGCCGCACCGACCTCCACGTCGCCGAGGGCGACCTCGCGGTGCACCGGGAGCGGGTCGTCCCCGGTCACGAAGTCATCGGGCGCGTCGCCGGGCGCGGCAGCGGCGCAACGCGATTCGCCGACGATGACAGGGTCGGCATCGCGTGGCTGCGGCACACCTGCGGCACGTGCCGGTGGTGTCGGTCCGGTCAGGAGAACCTGTGCCCGCAGTCCCGGTACACCGGTTGGGATGCCGACGGGGGATATGCCGAATACGCAACGGTGCCGGAGTCGTTCGCGTACCGACTCCCCGATCACCTGGACGCCGCGCGCGCCGCGCCGCTGCTGTGCGCCGGCATCATCGGCTATCGATCGCTGCGGCGCGCGGCCCTGCCTCCCGGAGGCCGATTGGGCCTGTACGGGTTCGGCGGTAGCGCGCACCTCACGGCGCAGGTGGCGATCGCGCAGGGCGCCGAGGTGCACGCGGTGACCCGCGGCGAGGGCGCTCGCGAACTCGCGCTGGCCCTCGGGGCGGTCTCTGCCGTGCACTCTCACGAGGCGCCGCCGGTGCCGCTCGACTCGGCGATCATCTTCGCTCCGGCCGGCGACCTCGTGCCGTTGGCGCTCGAGGCACTTGCCCCGGGAGGAACCTTGGCGCTCGCGGGAATTCACATGAGCGACGTGCCGACCCTGAACTACCAGCAACACCTGTTCCGGGAGCGCACGATCACCAGCGTGACGAGCAACACCCGCCGGGACGGCGAGGAATTGCTTACTCTCGCGGCGCGGCTCGGCATCCAACCGCACACGAGCACGGTGCCGCTCGACCGGGCGGACGAGGCGCTCGCCGACCTCGCCCACGGGCGCGTGACCGGAGCGGCGGTGCTGATCCCGGCCTGACCAGCGCCGGGGCCGTCACCAGCGGGTGAGGTGCGCCTCGGGCCTGCAGGGCGCCGTCGGTATCCTGCGCCCGCTGGCCGCGAGGGCGGGCCGCGAGCCGGTCACAGGCCGGCGAGAACCTCCTCGGCCAGGTCGAAGGTGGCCTGGTCGAAAAGCACGAGGGTCACGTCGGTGACCTGGGTCGATGTCGCCCGCAGCGTCGTCACGGCCTGGCGCACGGCGTCGTCCTTGGGCCAGCGGTAGACGCCGGCCGAGATGAGCGGGAACGCCAGGGTGCGCGCGCCGAGTTCGTCGGCGACCCGCAGGCTGTTGCGGTAGCACGAGCGCAGCAGCTCGGACTTGTCCTTGGTCTTGGCCCACGTCGGCCCCACCGTGTGGATGACGTGCCGCGCCGGCAGGTCGCCGCCGGTGGTCGCGACCGCCTCCCCGGTGGGCAGGCCGTCGGGCCACTCGGTCTCCCGCAGCCGTTGGCATTCGCGCAGGATGGCCTTGCCGCCGGCGCGGTGGATCGCGCCGTCGACACCGCCTCCGCCGAGCAACGAGTGGTTGGCCGCGTTGACGATCGCGTCGACGTCGAAGGCGGTGATGTCGCCTTGGGCGAGAGTGATGTTCATGAGTCTCCCTGGGCTGCCCGATCCGTTGAGCCCATCGTGCCGCGGCCACGGGTGCTCGTCCTGTCGACCGCGAACCGAGGGATGATCCGAACACCGGCCGGTGCCGCGATCTTCCTGCGCGACGCCCATGCCGTGTGGCCCAGCCGCACGCCGACGACCTCGCGCTCAGGGCGCGGCACAACTCGTTGCAGACCGGATCGTTCGCTGCCGACTGGGGAGCTGAGGAGGCAGCCCATGCCAGCGGAACACGACCTCACCGAAGCGATCGCTTCCGTGCGGCTCAACCCTCGACTGATGTCCACCGCGGCGCTCGTCGCGGCACAGGCGCAGCTGACCCGTGAACTCGGAGACCGGGGGGTAGGCGGCCCGCTGAGCGATGCGGTCGGCGCCTACGCCGGAGTGCTGACGGCGAGAGCTCTCGGCGGCCATGTCGCGACTGTGCACCCTCAGGGTGCCGACGTCGTGACGATGGAAGGTGACCGGGTCAGGGTACGCACTCATCTGAGGCAGCATCCGCGACGCTACGGGCGCGCGGAGTTCGCTGCGCTCCTGGTGGGCGAGGTGCGGCGAGCGATCGTCATCGATCTGCACCCGCGCAGCTTCTCGGTCCTGCGAGCCGTCATGACCGACCACAGCGGCGTCGCGACCTCTGCCGCGACCGGGCGGGCCGTCGTCGATGCCGCGGACATCACCGAATGGCTACGTGAATCGGCTCGCGTGCTCGAGTCGCTTCGTGGACAGGAGCCGGACGATTCTGGGCTCGACCAGTTGTCAGAGTCCGAACAAGAACGAATTCTCGCCATCGACCGCATCTACTTCGACGGAGGAAACTGGCTCGACGACGTGAAGCGGCTCAAGATCTACCCCTACCGGCAGGGCTGATCAGGCGGGGGTGTGGCCGCCTCTTTTGAGGTTCGCGAAGGGGAGCCGGCCGCCGTGATCCATCGCGAACGCCCCGAGGAGACCGCTTTCCACGTCCTCGGCGTCCGTTCCCTCCGCACAGCAGCGCCACGCAACGCGCAGGTCCGCAGCGTCTTCGAGCTGCCAGATGTACCGCCCACCCCAGTGGCCCACGTTCTCGCCCAAGCCGTGGCGTCGGTATTGGTCAAGGCGGCGGCGCAGCCCGTGAGACGACTTGCCCGTGCCCGCCTTGCCGATGTAGACCACCACGGCATCGTCGATCCACTTCTCGCCGAGGCGTTGTGGGGACACCGAAGGCTCGCGCCCCTTGAACGCGCCGGCTGGTGATTTCTCTCGGAAAGTGACGGGCTCGGCTGAATCGCGCAGGACGACGTAGACGCCAGGTTCTGAAGGCACGTTGCTGTGCGGCAACTCGTCGAAGCGGACGAAGCCACAGAATCCATGATGCTTCAGGCCCTGTACCGACCATTCCATACCTGTCTATCGGTCCGGTCGGGCCTGGGCGTCACCCCTTCGAGTGTCTCCTGACCTACGACTCCTGGGAGTAGTCGTAGAACCCCTTGCCGCTCTTCTTGCCGAGGTCACCGCGGGCGATGTACTCATCGAGTAGCTCAATGGTGTTGGTCGGCAGGCCGGGCCGTTCGTCCATGTAGTGCAGTTCGATGTC